>PMKG01000475.1 GCA_003157675.1 Acidobacteriota bacterium | reverse complement strand
AGAGCGCAAGCGATGCCGAGGTCCTTCTCCCATTCCCACGGTTCGATCCCAGACCGGTTGAACGCCCGGCGGCGATCGGAACCCCAGTCTCAAGAGCGAGCGTGAACGCCGCCCGGCTCGCGGCCAGGACGTCTGCCGTCTTGCGCAGGATGTAGTCGGGTGTACCCAGTTCCGGACCTCGGTCGTACATGTCCTGATAGGTTGACAGAGTGGGAACGATGTAGATGCCAGCCTGGCGCATTCGATCTGCCAATTCCGCGTCGAGGAAGCTCGCGTGCTCGATGCTGTCGATGCCGGCGTCAAGAGCATTGGTAATGGCACGGCGGGAATAGGCGTGAGCTGCAGTCTTCCGACCGCTCTTGTGGGCCTCTTCCACAGCGGCGCGCATCTCGTCGACGGTGAGCTGGGGCGAACCGACCTCCTCCGCATGGCCATAGATCCCGCCAGACGCCATCAATTTGATGAAGTGAGCCCCCGCCTTGATCTCGCTGCGTGCAGCGTGCCGCACGCCGTCCGGGCCGTCAGCCTCCCGGCCCAGCGATGACGAGTGTCCACCAGTCATGCAGATGGCATGACCGGCTGCCACGATCCGAGGACCGGGAATCAGACCGAGTTCCGTGGCCTTGGCCACGGCGATCGCCACCGCGTCCGTCGATCCAGCGTCCCGAACCGCCGTCACCCCCGCACGCAGCTGCAGCATGCAGTTTGCCGCGGCACGGAGCACCGTGAGGTAGCGTGACTCCTGTGCGACCACGGCATGGGGCTCCTTTGAAGCGTTCCAGACGAGATGGACGTGGGCATCGATCAGACCGGGCAGCAGCGTCGCGTCCCCAAGATCCACGACATCGAGACCGGCAGGCAGGTGCCCGTCCGTTTCCACGGACACAATACGTCCGTCCTCCACCACGACCGCACCGTGCTTGAGCGGATTCTCCGAGACTCCGTCGATCACTTGCGCTGCTCGATAGGCTTTCATGTCGATACTCCCCGCTGTGAAATGAGTTCGTGACCGGCTTGGCTTACACGTACTGCGACCACCTCGTTCGGGTTCAACCTCACGCGGGACACGGTGATCGTCGCGACCACCGCTCGGGGTCTCACGGCTCCATGGCGGCCCGGGAGAACACGGAGGGAGGCGGGTTCTTTTCGCTGCTATTTCCTGTACGCCCGGACAATCCGGACCGCCGGCACCAGTGTCTGCCCCGGACCGGCGCGCGGTGTCGCGGGCATGCCTCGTGGCGTCGACGATGCATGAATTCTTGCAACCACGTCCATGCCGGCAATGACCCTGCCGAAGGCCGCAAACCCCTGGCCGTCAGGGCTCCGGTTCCCGGTGTCGTCGAGGCTCGGCTGGTTACCGATCGTGATGAAGATATCGTTGGTGGCGGTGACTGGGCCCGGCCGAGTCGGTGTGACGTCACGTGCCATCGATACCGTCCCGTCGACATGCCGGAGGCCCGTTGCGCTCGTACGCTCAACAGGGATCGGCGGGAACTCCTCAGTCCTGCGCGCTTCGTTGATACGAAACTGGATGACCTGAATCGGAGCATCCTTGCGCACTTCGTTGTCGGGGCGGACCGACCGACAGAATTCGCCTCCGTCGTAGAACCCGCCGTCGACATACTTCAGAAAGTTCGCGACCGTGATCGGCGCGTGGACGGAATCCAATTNNACGTCTGCGACACGGGAACAGACTGTGGAATCATGAGCATACCTAACGCGAGTAGCTGCAGAGCCATAGCTTGCAATCAAATGGGAGCCGGCGGAACACGTGGCGCCGCCGGCCGGGTCGAACAACCGAAGACCCGATCCCCTCAGCGGTCGCCGACGGGATCGGGTCATCACGTGAATGGGTGGGGACCAGAACTACTGGTTGGTCCCGCCCGCCGTGGCGCCGCCACCCTTCTGACCGGCCATCAGCTGCCTCATCGTGAACACGCGCCCGTTCTTGATCACGGTGTTCACCTTGCGCGTGTTCTTGATGTCGGCCAGAGGGTCGGCATCGAGAATGACGATGTCCGCGATCTTGCCCGGCTCAATCGTCCCCAGGTCGGCCCCGAAGCCCAGGGCCTCGGCGGCGTAGAGCGTGGCGGTCTTGAGCGCCTCGACCGGCGTCATGCCGCTGCGCACGAACAGTTCGAGCTCCGCGTGCAGTCCGGTACCGGCCGGCATGTTCGGGACGTCGGTGCCGGCCAGCACCGGGACGCCTGCCCTGACCAGGGCCACGACGCTCTTGCCCTCGTTCATCAACGCCTTCATCCGGACGGCGGTGCCGGTCTTACGAAGCTGCTCGATGCGTTCACGGCTCGGCTCAAGCGCCCAATCCGGGCACAGCTTCTTCAGCCGCTCGTCGGTGATGTAGGTCGGGTCGTCGACGCTGAGGACGTCGTACCCGCCGCTGACCGCCATGGTCGCGCCGAGCTCGATGCCCGACTTCAGCAGCAGCTGCATCTGGTCGTCGTACAGGTTGCCGAGCGCTGACGCGCGTCCCGAGACGTGCTCCGTCCCATCCGCGCCCCACGTGCTGTCTGGGTAGATGAAATGCGACGTCACGGGAATCCCGATCTCCTTGTGTGCGAACTCGATAACCCGCTTCTGCATGGCAAGCGGCAACGTCACGTACATCTTGAACAGGTCGTAGTCGAGCCTCTTGGCGCGCTGGAGCTCCAGCTCGAGCCGGTCCATCGACCGAATCGAATACATCTCCGCGAAAGCCATCCGGGCCCCGTCGAGCGCCGGGTACGAGAAGTAGAAGCGCGGCCCGATCCTTGCGCCGGCTTCACTCGCCTCCTTGAGCTCCAGGCAACGGTAGCCCATTCCGGCCGGATCGCGGGCAGCCGTGACGCCGTAGGCCAGCAGCAGGCGGCCGTCCGCCTCGCCGTACTCGCGGTAGATGTGCGCGTGCATGTCGGCGAGGCCTGGAATCACCGTCTCCTTCGTCGCATCGATCACCTTGATGCCCTTCGGCAGGGTCGCGCTATGCGGCCCGACCGACTTGATGCGGTTGTTCTCCACGACGATGTCGACGTCGCTCTGCTCCGCCGTGTCTCGTCCGTTCCAGACGTGTCCTGCGTGGATGACGTACGTCCCCGTCGGGATGACCGACTCGTACGTCAGGTCCAGTGGGACGTCGGTGACCTTCCCGTCATCGATCGACACCGTCTTCAACTGATCAGTGGCGAGAAAGAGCACCTGCTTCGAGTCGCCGGTCCACGACGGTGACTGCGCAGCCTCGGGGCTCAGCCGCTTGAACTGGTTGGTTGGCTTCCCGTTCTCGACCGTTGCCACCTCCAGCCGCCCTTGGCGAACCAGAGCCAGCTTGGTGCCGTCGGGTGACCAGACCGGCCCTTCATCCACGCCGCTGACGATCGACTCGTTCGGCGCGATATCGACCCAGGTCGGCTCGGCGCCGTCTACCGGAATCAGCAGAGGCTTCCAGATGCCCTCGCGGGACCGTGCCGAGTACTGGTCGAAGGCCGCGACCAACAGCATTTTGCCATCCGGGGACCATGTCGGGTAGCTCGGAATCCGCACCGGTGCGCGCCACAACTCCTTCATCTGTCCGGACTGGACGTCGACGACCGCAATCGCCGCACCCTTCTGATGCGGCAGCATGCTCACGAACGCGATGCGCTTCCCGTCCGGCGACCAGTTGGCGCCGAAGTCTGGGTACGGCGTCTTCGTCACTCGCTTGAAGGCATGGGTCTTGACATTCCAGATCCACAAATCGAGGTTGC
>PMKG01000479.1 GCA_003157675.1 Acidobacteriota bacterium | reverse complement strand
AGATGCAGCGCAGATGAGAGCGAGTCTGTGCATAGCTTCGCCCCGTCACTTACAGGTCTCACCTTCCGGCAGACCCGAAGCAACCGAGGAAGAACGCCGCCAGCCCGAATGGCCGGCCACGGCGGGAACTGACAACAAGCCAACCGCTTCAACTGATGCGCTACATTGTGCAGGATTGGAGACGTGTGTCAATAAGAAAGTCGCAGGTATCACGGACGATACCGTCAGAGTCCCAGAAGCGGATGGGGATTCCGTGGGCTGCTGAGGCTGGGCCGGCAGGAGACCACCGTGTTGCCGGCAATGTTCGTCTAGGTAGTGCCTGTGCGGGATGCCCCGGCCGTCTCTTCGAGCAGCGCTCTCATGTGGAACAACTGAACAGGCGGACGAGGCCAGGGCCACCGCGGGTGGCCCCCCTCCGGACAACAGGTCGAGACTGAGTCGACTATGCCTTCCGTTTCTTCCACGCCCGCAGGCCGACGAGGCCCGTGCCAAGCAGGAGCAACGAGGCGGGTTCGGGGACGGGCTGCGGCGCGCTGAACTCGATGTCCTGGATGGCGAAGAAGCTGCCATCGAGTTCGATTCGGCCGATGCGCTCACCGCTGATGCCCCACAGGCTGAAAACGTCGGCTGTCTGGTTGTTGTACGTGCCGACCAGCGTGTTCAGTTCGTCGTAGACCCGGATCGTGTCAGCCGGGTTATTGAAATCCACCAGGCCGAAGCCGACCGCCGACACCGAGTAGCCGTGGGCCAGGAAGTCGATGTCGAGCGTGCCGATCCAGGCATTGTACGGGCCGATTTCGTCCGAGGCATTCACGAGATTCGTGTTCGACCCGCCGAAGGCCCCGACCTTCGTCGAGAACGTCACGTCGGGCGAATAGCTCGCGCCGTCGCTATTGGTTGCACCCAGGAAGCTGATGTGCGTGTACCCAGAGCCCAGTGCGGCATTGAAGGCCGCGCTCTGGCTGTCCGAGCTGTACGTCCACGTGGTCATGGGCGCGGTGAACGTGATCGGGGCGGCCGACGCAGGCAGGCCCGTCCCGACCGACAGCGCGAGGATCGCNNCGGGTGCAGACCCCGCGCATGGAACACGATCCGCCTGGCATTCGGCGACAACGGTCATGTGATACTGACAACAGACCTACATGACCGGCCACTCGGAGGCATAGCAAAGACAATGCCGTGCAGCCGGAGCTGAGATCATTAGAAGATCGCGACTGGCCAAATGCGACGTCTGACCACAGGTTGACTTTTGTCGCCAATTTGCGAAAAAGTCAGACAAAGCGACTAATTGACCCCAGACCTGCCCACTACGCTCGTGGACGTCGGCACCGAGCGGAGCAGATACCCTGTCGAGCGGCGGGGACCCGACCGAGGACCCGACCGAGGCTCTTGACGCTGCCGGCTCGGCGGGATAGTGTCGTCACAGCGATGTCCAGATTCTCCGCCCCAATCGTCGTCGTCCTGGCCCTCGCGGCGTCGCCCGGCTTCGGGCAGACGAAGCTGAGCGGCGAATGTCAGGCCGGGGACCAGCACGCGTGCGCGGCGCTCGCCCGGACGCCGTCCGCGTCGCTGGAACTCAGGCTGGGAGCCGTGCGGCGGCTCACCGACCAGGCGCTCCTCACCGATTTCGCGAACACGAGCCCCGTTCGGGACATCCGCCTGGCGGCCATCCGCGGCCTGATCGATCAAACCGTCCTGGCCGACTTCGCGCGTCATGCCAAGGGCGCGGTCGAGCGCGGCACGGCGGTCGAACGCGTGCTGAATCAGGAGACGGTGGCCGACATCGCGCGCCACGACCCTTCCAAGTGGGTCCGGCAGCACGCCGCGTACTGCCTGACCGACCAGACGCAGATCGCCAAGCTCGTCGCCGAGGATCGCCGGGAGCTCCTGCCGACGCTCGTGGCCGGCGGCGGCATCAGGCACGTGAAGGTGGACGGGAAGGACGTGAAGGAGACGCTGCTCGGCGTCACGACGATCCTGCCTGGACAGCACACGATCACGGCCGATTTCACGGTGACGGAGAATGTCGCCTGGGATAAGGACAGCGTGCGTTCGACCACGCTCGACGCGCGGCTGGGTGCGACCTACGTCATCGAGGCCGACATCGGCATCGTCACGTGGGAGTACCTGTCGCCGCAGACGCGCCGCGGCCAGGGCAGGTGGAAGCTGGTGGTGCGCGAGGCGGTGTCGCCGGGGCCGGATTTCCTGCCGCAACTGCTGAGACGGTAGCCCCCGGCAGCCCTAAAGGGCCGCCCTACACACGACGACGTTGCGGCCCTACACACGGTCCTGGCGCCGCTGCCAAGAATCATCAGATAGAGCAGGGCTTCAGCCCTGCTCAACAATCCCGTATCGCCCGAGCCAGGTGTGCATCTCGGCCAGGACGCGGTCGTTCTCTTCGAGCGAGAACCCGTCCACACTCTCGGTCCGCCGGCCCGTGGTGCCGTCCACGGCGCCGAGCGCCACGGTCCGGGCCGTCAGGTCGTGCGCCTCGCGCACGCTCGGGAGCAGGTTCCTGCCGCGCAGCCGCGACATGGCCGCGATGATCCCCCACGCGCCCCAGTTCGACACGCTCGAGATGACGAGCCGCGTCGTCGTCGTCGCGCACGGCCGGCCGACCATCGGCATCACCATCGGGATCGCCGCCGCGAGGTTGCCCATCCCGATCTCGTTGCCGCCGTCGCCGATCCCCACGCTCGCCTCGTGCGTGCGGAACAGGTAGTCGATCTTCGCGTGATAGCCGGAAACGTCGGTGCCGCGCATGTTGCGGTAGACGCCTTCGTCGGTCAGGCCGCACCGCTCGACGGCGATCATGACCGTCGGCGCGACCGACCGCACCACGTCGGCCGCGTGCTGCCAGCTCTCCTGGTGGTCGGCGAACGGGAACTCCACGATCTGTTCGCCCGGACCCAGGAGCCCGCGCATGAGCGGCGAGGTGTAGGCATCGGTGACGTAGATCACGCGAGAGCCAAGTCCGGCGAGCACCAGGCCGAGGGCGATCGCTCCCGGCGGGCCGTCGGTCTCGGGGGCGGATCCGGCCGGGATGTAAAAGCCGGTAGAAATGAGGACGGTCCCGAGACGATCGAGGATGAATGTGGCCGCGCGCTCGCAGAAGTCCGGCGCGAGATAGGGCCTCAGCGCGGAGATGCCGCGATGGTCACGCGAGAGGACGATGTTCTCGATGGACATTAGAGAACCGCGAACTCCGCATCACGCCGGTCCGTGATGAACATGTGACCCGGCGCGTGCGTCAGCATCAGCCGCGGCTTCGACGCCATCGCCACCGCCTGAGGCGTCACGCCGCACGCCCAGAACACCGGCACTTCCCCGGCCCGGATCTCCACGGGGTCGCCCAGGTCCGGCTTCGCGATGTCGCGGATGCCGATCGCCGCCGGGTCGCCGATGTGGATCGGCGCCCCGTGGACGGCCGGGAACCGCGACGTCACCTGCACCGCGCGCACGACCTGCCCGGCCGGGATCGGCCGCATCGAAACGACCATCGGGCCGTGAAACGCGCCGGCCGGAACGGTCGGTATCGACGTGATGAACATCGGCACGTTCGTGCACTGCTCCACGTGGCGCACCGGGAGACCGGCCTCGACGAGCGCCGATTCGAACGTGAAGCTGCAGCCGATGAGAAACGACACGAGGTCGTTGGTCCAGAGCGGCGTCAGGTCGGTCGGCTCGTCCACGAGCGTGCCGTCGCGGTAGACGCGGTAGCGCGGCAGGTCGGTGCGAAGGTCGGCCCCGGGAGCCATCAGGCGCGGCTCGGCCGAGCCGGCCTCGACCACCTCGAGCAGCGGGCACGGCTTCGGGTTGCGCTGGGTGAAGACGAGGAAGTCGAACGCCAGTTCGCGCGGCAGGATGACGAGGTTGGCCTGGACGAAGCCGGGCGCCATCCCGGCCGTCGGGCGCACGAGCTCACCGCGGCGGAACGTGGCACGAAGATCGGGTGGGGTCATAGGCGTTCCCCTGGCCGGGCCTTGGCAACCCTGAAGGGTCGCCCTACGTACGAACTGCTGCAGGACCGTGTGTAGGGCGGGCCTTCAGGCCTGCCGCGCCAAAGGCAACCCTAAAGGGTCGCCCTACACACGGGCGATGCAGGACCGTGTGTAGGGCGGGCCTTTAGGCCTGCCGACGCGCGGTGGCAGAGAGAGGTAGACTAGTGCGGCACGGGAGACTCGGTCAAGGAGTGTCGATGCAGCGTCGGGCGAGGTGGACTCTTCGAGCCGCGGTGGCGTGCGCGATCGCGGGAGCGGTGGCGGCCGGCGTAATGGTCCGGGCTCAGCAGGCCGCTCCTCGCGCGCCTGCCATCGACGTGTCCGTCTTCGACTCCGACGGGCGGACGGTCACCGGCCTCGGCATGGGGCAATTCACCGTGACAGTCGATGGGGCGCCGCGCGTAATCCGCTCCGCCCGGTACGTCTACCGGGGGCCGGGCGCGGAGGCCGCCGCCCGCTGGGCCGCGCGCGCCACCGATTCGTCCAAGGCGCCGCTCTTCGAGCCCAGCCGCACGATCCTCGTCGTCGTTGACGAAACGAGCTTCCCGCGAGGCGCGGAGAAGGCCGTCGTAGCGGCGACCGATCGGCTGCTCGACCGATTCGGATCGGGCGACCACGTCGCGCTCGTCACGATCCCGCTGCCCGCGGAGTCGCTGGCCGTCACCTTCGGCGACGACAGGTCCTCGATCCGCGACACGCTCGCCCGCATCGTCGGGCGCGGAGCCGCCGTCGATCTGCTGGCCGAGGCGAGCGCTGAGCGCCCCGACGTGCCTGTCGCCGCGGCGGCCTCGTCTGCCGCGTCCACGTCGGGCGCAGAGGCCGGCGCCGCCGCCAAGCCGGTGGAAGAGTCGAGGCAGGAGGCGGCGCTCGCGAAGGGACAGGACTCGGGGCCCGGGTCGCGCGGCGATCGCACGCTCGACGTGGCCGCGCGTCTGCTCACCGGCCTCGGCGCCGCGCCCGGCCCGAAGACGGTCATCCTGGTGACGGCCGGCCTCGCCGACGCGGACCGCCCCGCGGGGACGGTCTTCCGGTCGCAGCTGCAGGCTGTCGAATCCGCCGCCGCCGCGTCCCGATCGGCGCTCTACGTCCTCGGTCTGCCGGCGCTCGGCCGCTCGGAGGGCTGGAACGATCTCGAGCAACTGAGCGTGGCGACCGGCGGAGGCCTCGTCCGCGCCGGCCGCAACGTGGACCAGGCGCTCGACCGTGTCGGCCTCGCCGTGTCGGGCCTCTATCGCCTCGAACTCGAGCCCGCCGCCACCGACGGCGACGGCAAGCCGCACGCCATCAGGGTCGGCCTCGCCCGGTCGTCTCTCACCGTGCGCTCGGCCCGGCGCCTCGTGCTCCGCGACGACCCGCCGTTCTTCGCCGTCGCCCCCCCGGCGTCGGCCGACACGCCCTCACCCGATCTGCCGGCCGAGACAGCGTCCGCCGCGGCGGCGGGCGCGAGCGCCGCCGGCCGGGAAGCGCCAGAACCCGATCCCGAGGTCGTCACCATCGTGGCCCGCGCGGCGGAGTACGCCACGAGCTACTTCCGCGAGTTCCGCAACGTGGTGGCCGAGGAGGATTACATCCAGGCGGTCCCGTCGAACGCGAAGACCGAGATGCGCGAGATGAAGTCCGACTTCCTGCTCGTCACCACGGCCGACGGCCACACGTGGGTGCCGTTCCGCGACGTCTTCGAGGTGGACGGCCGCGCGATCCGCGACCGCGAGGACCGCCTGCGCAAGCTGTTCCTGGAGGCGCCGCCCGGCACGGCGTACGAGGCGATGGCGCGCGTGCAGGACGAGGGATCCCGCTACAACCTGGTGGTGCTCGGCAAGACCGATATCAACGTGCCGACCTTCGCCCTCACGATCCTGCTCGAGCGGAACATCCAGTCCTTCACGTTCAGGCGCGGGCGCGAAGAGACGGTGGAAGGCCTGCGCCTGCTGCGCGTGGACTTCGCGGAGAAGGCGACGCCCACGCTGGTCAGGGGCCCCGACGCTGGCGACGTCCCTTCGTCGGGCTCGTTCTGGATCGACCCGCTGACCGGACGCGTCGTGAAGACGTTCCTGCGCGCCTCGCGGGTCGACGGCATGGCCGCGCTGGCCGGCCTCACGCTCGAGGCCACGGTCGTCTACCACCGCAGCGACACGCTCGGCCTGTGGGTGCCGGCCGACATGCGCGAGACGTACCGGCTGGGCGGCAGATTCGTCGAAGGGCGCGCGACCTACTCGAAGTTCCGCAGCTTCCAGGTGCGGACCGAGCAGGAGATCAAGGTCGTCAAGCACGACTAGATCGGAGACCGCGATTCCGCGTTGCCTCTCTTTCGTAGGCCGGGGCTTCAGCCCCGGCAGGCAGGCCTGAAGGCCCGCCCTACAGCGCCGACACGGAGGTCCCATGCGCCGCGGGATGCAGGCGGTCGTTCTGCTGCTGTTGATGCTCACGGCCGGCCCGGCGGCCCGCGAGAGACCGGGCGGAGCCGCTGACGGCCAGGCGGTGGCGCAGACGGGGGCGACCGCTCCGTCCCCGCGCACCGAGTCACCACGAAACGCAAACTACCGTATCGAGGCGCGCCTCGACTCGCGCCGGCGCATCATCACCGGCCGCGAGTGGCTCACCTGGCGCAACATCACCGGCTCGCGGGCCTCCGAGCTGCGCTACCATCTCTACTACAACGCGTTCAAGAACTCGCGCTCCACGTGGCTGCGCGAGCGCGCGCTGGCGGACCGGCTGTCGCGGCCGCTCGCCTCGCTCGACGAGAAGGACTGGGGCTGGACCGACGTGACGGCGATCCGGACCGCCGGCGCTGACGGCGCCGACGTGGACCTGATGGCCGGGCGCCGTTTCGTCGCTCCCGACGACGGCAACGCGGACGACCAGACGGTGATGGCGGTGGCGCTGCCACGGGCGGTGGGGCCGGGCGAGACGATCACGGTCTACCTCGAGTGGACGTCCCAGGTGCCGCGCACCTTCTCGCGCACCGGCGCCATCGGCGACTTCTTCTTCCTCGGCCAGTGGTTCCCCAAGGTCGGCGTGCTCGAAGACGACGGCTGGAACTGCCACCAGTTTCACGCGAGCACCGAGTTCTTCTCCGACTACGGACTCTACGACGTGAAGCTCACGGTCCCGAAGGGGTGGGTGGTCGGCGCCACCGGCGTCGAACGCGAGGTTGCCGACAATCCCGACGCCACGACGACGCACCGCTTCGTCCAGGAGGACGTGCACGACTTCGCCTGGACGACGAGCCCGCACTATCTGGTGCGGACGGCGAGGTTCGAGCAGAAGGGGCTGCCGCCGGTCGAGATGCGGCTGCTGCTGCAGCCCGAGCACGCCGGCCAGGCCGAGCGGCACTTTGAAGCCACCCGGACGACGTTGCGCTTCTACGGCGAGTGGTTCGGCCCGTACCCGTACCCCAACATCACGATTGTCGATCCCGCGTGGCAAAGCGGCACGGGCGGAATGGAGTACCCGACGTTCTTCACCGCCGGATCGCGCTGGCTCACGCCTGCGGGCGTCACCACGCCGGAAGGCGTCACGGTGCACGAGGCCGGCCACCAGTTCTGGTACGGCCTGGTGGGCAACAACGAGTTCGAGGACGCGTGGCTCGACGAGGGCTTCAACACGTATTCGACGGCCCGCGCAATCGAGGCCAACCCGAAGCTGCGGGTGAACTACTACTCACGACGGTACTTCGGCGGTTTCGTCCCGTACGTCTTCCAGGACGTGCGGCTGTCGCGCGAGGTGTCGGGCAACGGACTGGCGGGCTATCGCGGGTCGGCGAAGTCGGATCTGCAGTCCACGCCGACCTACAAGTACTTCCCGGCCTCCGGCAGCGGTCTGTCGTACAGCAAGACGGCGCTGTGGCTGCACACGCTTGAACGGTACCTGGGCTGGCCGGCCATGCAGCGGGTGATGTCGACGTTCTTCGATCGGTGGAAGTTCCGCCATCCGAAGCCGCAGGACTTCTTCGCCGTGGTCAACGAAGTGACGGGCCGCGACATGACGTGGTTCTTCGACGAGGTGTACCGCAGCTCGAACGTGTTCGACTACGGCGTGCAGAGCGTGCGCAGTGAACCGGCGCACGGGCGCGGCTTCGTCGACCGCAACGGAAAGGTGGATTTCGACGCGGCAGGCGGCAGCGGCCCGCAGCGGCGCTCCACCGTCGTCGTCCGCCGGTATGGGGAAGGCATCTTCCCGGTGGACGTGCTCGTGACGTTCAGTAACGGCGAGCAGGTACGCGAACGATGGGACGGCCGCGATCGCTGGAAGGCTTACACCTACGAGCGGACAGCCGCCACCGTCGAGTCCGTGATGGTCGATCCCGATCGGGTCCTCCTGCTCGACGTCAATCGCGGCAACAACAGCTGGGA
>PMKG01000116.1 GCA_003157675.1 Acidobacteriota bacterium | reverse complement strand
GTCCATCCGCCTTCGCCCTTCGGGCTTCGGCGGACATGTCCGCCTCCCCTCCCGCTGAGTGGCCATCGCGCCTCGATTACAGGTAAGCTCGTAGTGTGAACCCATCTTCCCTGCTGTTCAGCAAGCGCGCCCGGCTCGCGTTAGGCCTGGCGCTGGCACTGGCGACGCTCGTCGGCGTGTCCGCCCAGGACCGCTCGGCGATCCCGCCGCCCGAGACGATCACCTTCNNNAGCGAGCACTTCGCCAAGCAGGACCTCATCACGTTCATGGAATCGATCGGCATGCGCCTCGGGCCGGGCGTCAACGCCAACACGTCGTTCGACGAGACGATCTACGTGCTGCACGTCCCGACCGACAACCCGGAGGCGATGCGGAAGGCGTTCCTCTTCTTCGCCGACATCGCCCACGCGTTGACGTTCGATCCCGATGCCATCGCGAAGGAGCGCGGGGTCATCGTCGAGGAATGGCGGCAGGGCCGCGGCGCGGCGGCGCGCATGCAGGACCAGGAGACACCGGTCCTGCTCAAGGGCTCCCGCTATGCCCAGCGCAGCCCGATCGGCGGCCGCGAACCGGTGGAGACGTTCAAGCCAGAGGCGTTGAAGCGGTTCTACAAGGACTGGTACCGCCCGGACCTGATGGCCGTGATCGCCGTCGGCGACTTCAACAAGACCGACGTCGAGAAGATGATCCGGGAGCAGATGGGCGCCATTCCGGCCCCCGCCGCGCCGAGGCCGAGGCCGTCGTACGAGGTGCCCGACCATCCCGACACACTCTACTCGGTCGCGACCGACCCGGAAGCCACGATGACGACCGTCGGGCTCTACAACATGCTGCCGCTTCGCGAGCAGACGACCGTCGGCTCGTACCGGCAGCACCAGGTCGAGCGGCTCTACACCGGGATGTTGAACGCGAGGCTGGCCGAGCTGACCTTCAAGCCGGATCCGCCGTTCATGCGCGCCGGCGTCGACCGCGGGATCTTCGTGAAGACCAAGGAAGCGGCGTCGATGATGGCGCTCGTCAAGGAGGACGGGGCCCTCCGCGGCCTCTCCGCCCTGGTCACCGAGTCGGTGCGCGCCGCGAGGTTCGGCTTCACGCCGGGAGAGCTCGAGCGTCAGAAGGCCGAGGTGCTGCGCGGCTACGAGAGCGCCTTCGCCGAGCGCGACAAGGAGGAGTCGGCCGACCTCGCGGCCGAGTTCATCCGCGCCTACACGCAGGGAGAGCCGACGCCGGGCATGCCGTACGAATACGGCCTCGTGCGGCGCTTCATCCCCAACATCACGCTCGACGAGGTGAACGCCGTGGCCCGTGAGTGGACGAGCGGCAGCCGCGTCGTGATGGTGGAGGCGCCGAAAAAGCCGGGCCTGATCGTGCCCGACGCCGCGCAACTCGCCTCGGCGATGAAGTCGGCGCTCGACGCTCCGATCACGGCGTACGTGGACGCGTCGTCGTCGCAGCCGCTGCTGGCGACACCCCCCTCGCCGGGCTCGGTGGTCGACACCGAGATGCGTGGCCAGTTCGGCCTGGTCGAGTGGCGGCTCTCCAACGGCGCGCGCGTCGTCCTGCTGCCGACGACGTTCAAGCAGGACGAGGTCATCTTCCGCGCGTTCAGCCCGGGAGGCACGTCGCTCGCCTCCGACAAGGACTACGTGGCGGCGTCGACCGCCGCGCAGGTGATGGGCGCCGGCGGCCTGGGACCGTTCAACGTGATCCAGCTCCGGAACGCGCTGGCCGGCAAGGCGGCATCGGTGTCGGCGTTCATCGACAACGACTCGGAGGGACTGAGCGGCGGCGCGTCTCCGAAGGACCTGGAGACGATGTTCCAGCTGATCTACCTGTCGTTCACCGAGCCCCGCGCCGACCGGTCGGCCTTCGGCGTGCTGACGTCCGAGATGAAGGCGATGCTGGCCAACCAGCAGGCGAGCCCCGAGTGGGCGTTCCAACAGACGCTCAACACGACGCTCGCGCAGAACCACTTCCGGGCGCGGCCGATGACGCCGGCCGTGGTCGACGAGATGGACCTCGACCGGTCGTACGCGTTCTACAAGGACCGCTTCGCCGACGCGAGCGACTTCACCTTCGTGTTCGCCGGGAATTTTGGCTACGCCGACATCCGGCCGCTCGTCGAGCGGTACCTCGCCTCGCTGCCGTCGACCAAGCGCCATGAAACCTGGAAGGACGACGGGGTCAAGCCGCCGAGGGGCGTGGTCGAAAAGGTCGTCCGCAAGGGGATCGAGCCGAAGAGCCAGGCGGCGATCGTGTTCACCGGCGCGTTCCCGTTCGACGCGCCGCACGAAGTCGTGCTCGACGCGCTCGGCATCATCCTCGAGGGACGCCTGCGGCTGAGCCTGCGCGAGGCGTTGCGGGGCACCTACAGCGTCGACGTGGAGACACGCGACACGAAGATCCCCGAACCGAGGTACAGCGTCACGATCCAGTTCGGCTGCGATCCGGACCGGACCGAGGAGCTCGTGGCCAGGCTCTTCCGCGAGGTGGAGCGCCTGAAGGCGCAGGGGCCGACCGATGTCGAGGTGGCCGACGCCCGCCAGGCACTGATGGTCGGGCACGAGACCGACACGGCGGAGAATCAACGGCTCGTGGCCAGGATCGCAGAACGGTACGAGTTCGGCCAGGACCCGATGGAGTTCTTCAACCTGCCCGCCCAGTACCAGGGACTGAGCG
This sequence comes from Acidobacteriota bacterium, assembly GCA_003157675.1. Lineage (GTDB taxonomy): Bacteria > Acidobacteriota > Vicinamibacteria > Vicinamibacterales > Fen-181 > FEN-299. Next base: position 1,635 of record PMKG01000116.1, on the reverse strand, counting down.
GTGTCGCCATCCAGGAGGCCGCGCGCCGGTACCTCGACATGGGGAACTACGTGCGGGTCACGCTGTTCCCGGAAGCCGCGGCGGCCGCCAAGAAGTAACCGAACCGGACACACGATGCGCCACTCGATCAGGGCTTGGGTCACGCTGGCGGCCGTCTGCGCGACGGCCGCCTCTCTCGGCCTCCGGGGTTCCGCTGACGCCCGCCGCGACGCCGCTCAAACGGACCAGGACGTCGCCACCCGCCTTCTTCAGGCGGGGATGCGCGAGCAGGGCGCCTACGCGACGCTCGAGAAGCTCCTCTCGGTCGGGCCGCGCCTGACCGGTTCGGCCCAGGCCGAAGCGGCAGTGACGCTGATGGCGGAGCACATGACCGCGCTCGGGTTCGAGAAGGTGAGGACCGAGCCGGTGACGGTCGGCCACTGGGTGCGCGGCTCGGTCGAAGAGGGCCGCATCCTTCCGACGAAATCGGGCGCGATCCCCGTGAAGGTCCGCGCCCTCGGCAACAGCATCGCCACGCCGCCTGGCGGCCTCACCGCCGGCATCGTCGAGGTCCGGTCGCTCGCCGAGGTCGAGAAGCTCGGCGACAGGGCGCGCGGGNNGTCTTCTACAACGGCGCCATGGATCCCGCGATGATCGACACGTTCCCGGCGTACGGCGGCGCGGTGGCGCAGCGATCGGGTGGCGCGGTCGCTGCCGCCAAGGTCGGGGCTGTGGCCGCGGTCGTCCGTTCCGTCTCCCTCGCCATCAACGACGACCCGCACACGGGGACGATGGACTACGGCCCCCCTGTGCCGAAGATCCCGGCCGTGACCATCTCTACCGCGGCCGCCGACCGGCTCGACGCCCTGCTGCAGTCGGACCCGGATGCGCGGCTGTTCATCCGGACATCCTGCGCCACGCTTCCGCCGGTCACCTCGCACAACGTGATGGGCGAGCTGACCGGGTCCGAGAAGCCCGACGAGGTGGTCGTCGTCGGCGGCCACATCGACAGCTGGGACCTGAGCGTCGGCGCCCACGACGACGGCGCGGGGTGCGCACAGTCGATCGAGGCGCTGCGCCTGCTGCGGGAACTCGGATTGAAGCCGAAGCGGACGATCCGCGTCGTGCTCTACATGGACGAGGAGAACGGCGGCAGCGGCGGCCGCGATTACGCCCGGTCGGAGAACCGGAAGGCCGAACGTCACATCGCCGCGATCGAATCCGACCGCGGCGGCTTCCTGCCGCTCGGGTTCGGCGTCTCCGCGACCGGCGCCATGTTGGCCCGCATCAGGAGCTGGGAGCCGCTGATGCAGAAGATCGGCCTGCAGTGGATCCGCCCGGGCGGCGGGGGCGTGGACATCGGGCCGCTGGGTGAATCGGGCACGGTCCTGATCGACCTCGTGCCCGACTCGCAGCGCTACTTCGACGTCCACCACTCCGGGATTGACACGCTCGACAAGGTGAACTCGCGGGAACTGCAGCTCGGCGCCAACGCGATGGCCCTGATGGGCTGGCTGCTCGCCGAAGACGGAGTCACTTCTTCGGGTACCCCACGGACTGCGCCAGGACGATGAGCTGGGTGTCGCGCAGCTTCAACTGCTTGGCCAGCGCGTCTTTCGGCACCGACGCCCGGACCACCGACACCAGTCCATCGGA
>PMKG01000356.1 GCA_003157675.1 Acidobacteriota bacterium | reverse complement strand
TTGATCGCGCCGTCGGCCGCGGCGCGCTTCCTGGCCTCGGCCCATCCGAACCGCTTCGCGCCTTCCTCGAGACAGGCCTTGAGCCCGGTGGTGGTGTACGGCGCGTTGTTGCGGTTCTGGCTCACGAGCGGCACGTTCTTGAGCCGCAGATCGACCGGATCCATCCCGATCTTCTCGGCGAGCTGGTCCATCATCTGCTCGAGCGCCCACGCGCCCTGCGGATGTCCGGGTGCGCGAAACGCCCGGGCCTGACCGGCGTTGATGAAGACGTCGGTCATCTCCGTCTTCACGTTCGGACAGGTGTAGAGGTCACGGACCACGGCGTCGACGCCGCCGACGCCGCCCCCGGGATAAGCCCCGCCCGTGCCGAGCACGGTCATCTGCAAGGCCGTCAGCGTGCCGTCCTTCTTGACCCCCGCCTTGAGGGTCATCGTATCGGGCGGCCGGTTGCCGACCGCGAGGAAGCTCTCTTCGCGCGTCAGGTGGAGCTTGACCGGGCGCGCCGCCATCCTCGCGAGCAGCGCCGCGATGACCGTGTGCTTGTTCAGGCTCAACTTGGCGCCGAAGCCGCCCCCCATGTACTGGCCGATCACCCGCACGCTCGAAGCGGGCAGGTTCAGCGTGCCGACCAGGCCGAGCTGAATGGGGTACACGCCCTGCGTCGAGTCCCACACGATCAGGCGGTTGCCGTCCCACTTGGCCACCGAGACGTGGGCCTCGGTCGGGGCGTGGATCTCGCACGCCGACTTGTAGGTCTGCTCGACGACGACGTCGGCAGCGGCTAACCCGGCGTCCACGTCGCCGCGCGAATACCGTGAGACCTCGCCCGAGCGGTTGCCGCCCTGGTGAATGGCTGGTGCGCCCGGCTTCAGCGCGTCTTCGGCGTCTCCCACGAACGGCAGCACGTCGTACTCGACGACGATCGCGCGGACGGCGTCCCACGCCTGGTAGGGGGTCTCGGCGGCCACGGCCGCGACTTCCTCCCCCTCATACCGGCAATGCGTGTCGAAGAGCCGGCTGAGCGCGCCGGCGCGGGTGTTGAACCACGGGATGTTCGCCCCGGGGCTCTTGTCGGTGAGAATCGCGACGACGCCCGGCATCTTCTCGGCCCTGGCGGCATCGACCTTCTTCACCGTCGCGTGCGAGTGGGGGCAGCGAAGGATCGCGCCGTAGAGCATGCCCGGCAGCAGCACGTCGGAGGTGTAGGTGGCCGCTCCGCTCACCCGCTCGTAGGCGTCGATGCGGGGCAGGCGCCGCCCGACCACTGTCGGGCTCGTCCAGGGCGCTGGCTGCTCGGCGGGCTCCGGCGTCTCGGGCAGCTCACCGGTGACGTAGTACCGGTCGTCGGGCGTCATGAGCGGCCTCCTTCCTGCTTCTTCAGTTCAGCGGCCCGCTGCCCGGCCTTGAAGATATGCGCGTAGGCGCCGCAGCGGCAGATGTTGCCGCTGACGCCGGCGCGAATCTCGTCGAGCGCGGGGCCGGGATTCGCACGCAGCAGCCCTTCGACGGCCATGATCTGGCCCGGCGTGCAATACCCGCACTGAAAGGCGTCCTGCTCGGCGAAGGCGCGCTGCACCGGCCCGAGCTCCTCGCCGTGCATCAGCCCCTCGAGCGTGACGATGGCCTTCCCCTCCGACTCGACCGCCAGCATCATGCAGGAGTAGGCCGGCTTGTCGTCGACCAGCACCGTGCAGACGCCGCACTCGCCGCGCTCGCAGCCGAGCTTGGTCGCGGTCAGGCCGAGTCGCTCGCGCAGCACGTAGAGCAGCGACCACCGCGGCTCGACGAGCAGGCGGTGCGCGCGTCCGTTGACGGTCAACGTCACGCGGACGAGGTCGGCCGAATCGGGCAGTTCGGCCCCGGGCGGCGCCTGGTCGGTCGCGGCCTGCGCGGCGGCGGCTGCGGCGATGGCCCCCGTGCCGACAGTCGCGATGAATCCGCGCCGAGTAAAGCCTGTCGGCGGCGTTGCGGGATCGTCAGGATGTTCGGACATGACAAGACCTCTCGTAGCGGGGCGGCTCGGACGCCGCGCCCGGACTTGAATGCCTGCGGATTATAGCGCAGGCCGGCCCGGTTAGAATGACAGTTCCCCGGCGGGATGGAGTACGGCATCCGATGGAGAAGCTCTCGACCGACACGCTCATCATAGGCGCCGGTCCGGCCGGTCTGGCCGCGGCCATCACGCTCGCCCGGACCGGCAAGGACTTCATCGTCATAGAGCGGCAAGGCGCCGTCAACGGCCTGGCCAAGACGCACGAATTCCGGGAGGGCGACTTCGTTTTCCGCACTGACACCGGCCCGCATCGGTTCTTCTCCAGGAACCAGCAGCTCTACCGCTTCATCGAAAGCCTGCTCGGGAATCGCTGGATACGAGTGAAGCGGCAGACCCGGCAGTTCATCGACGGGAAGTTCTACGACTACCCGGTGAACGCCGTGCAGGCTCTCCGGAACATCGGGCCTCTCCGCGCCGCGCGCATGCTCGCCGACTACTTCTGGGCCAAGATCAAGTACGGCCTGTTGAGGCGCCCTGTCCGCAATTTCGCCGACTAAGTCTTCTCCCGCTTCGGACGGTCGCTCGGCGAATTCAACATGATCAATTACACGGAAAAGATCTGGGGTCTCCCGGCTGCGGAGATGCACGGGGACTGGGCCGAGCAGCGCATCAAGGGACTGTCAATGCTGGCGCTCGCCAAGGACGCGCTCGTCCGGGTCTTCCACGGCGGGAACACCGGCACGAAGAGGACCCTGGCCGACACCTTCTACTATCCGGAATCCGGGACCGGCCTGATCTACGACACCATCAAGGACGAGCTCGACGCCAGGGGCTGCAAGATCCTGCTCAACACCGAGCCGTCTCACGTCGTCCATTCCAACGACCGCCTGCAGAGGGTCCGGTGCAAGAACCCGGGAGGCGAGGTGGAGATCGAATTCAGGCAGGTCGCCGAGTCCATACCGGTCGGGGAATTCCTGAACCTGCTGTCGCCTCGGCCGCCGGCGCGCGTCCTCGAGCTCCAGAAGAAGCTGCACTATCGCGACCAGGCCTACCTGTTCCTGACGCTGGACCAGCCCTCGGTGACCTCAGACCAGTGGATCTATTTCCCCGAGAAGTCCATCCCCATCGGCCGCATGAGCGAGATGCGCAATTTCAGCGACCGGATGTCGCCGCCCGGCAAGACGTCGCTCTTCCTGGAGTTCTTCTGCACGGAAGGCGACCCGATCTGGAACATGGACGGCGACGAGCTCTTCGAGCACGCGATCCCGCATCTTGAGCGCATGCGCTTCACCGACAGAAGCAAGGTCCGCCAGCACTACCATCTCAGGGAGCGGAACGTCTATCCCGTCTACGACGTGAACTACCAGGACTACCTGAACGAGATCAAGTCGTATCTGAACGGCTTCTCGAACCTGCACTGCATCGGCCGCCCCGGCCGGTTCCGCTACAACAACCAGGATCATTCCCTGGAGATGGGCTTCCTCGCCGCGAGGTCGATCATCGAAGGCATCCGCTACGATCTCGACCTGGTCGGCAGCGACAAGGCCTATTTCGAGCGCGGGCCGATACCCGTCGAGGTTCCGGACGAGGACACGACCGGCCGGAACACCGCAACCGCGGCGCCGCAGACGAACGCGATCTCGACAACGACCGTGGTGGCGTCGGGCCAGACGATCCCGACGAGCGAGATGCAGAGACCTGCCGACACCAATGTCGGCCAGAGCCTCTCCCAGTCGGTCCACCGACGCAGCGAGTCCACGAGCCCGAGCCGGAACAGTTCGGACACTGCCAGCAGGATGGCCGGGAAGAACAGGACGGCATTGTAGACGCCGCGTGGGGTCGGAGAGATGAAGTCGGTCAGGTAGACGGCCCCGAAGAACCGCGCGGCGAACGACGCCAGGCGCTCGCCGCGGGCCCGCCAGAGCAGGAGGCCCGCCACAACAGCCAATGCCAAGCCAATCCCCGTCGCCAGCTCGAAGGGCGGCATCCACCCGAGCGTCCTCGCGAAGTGTATGAGACCGCTCCCGGCGGTCTTGAACGACCAGGCGATCGTCATCGTGGGATCGCCCTCAGGGGCGACGGGGTACACGAACGCAGCGGACGATCCGGCCGGCGTGATGACGGTTTTCAGGCCGAATATCCCCAGGTACCAGTCGCGCGACGAGGCGAGATAGTCACACCACCACGAGATCGGATAGGCGAGCAGCGTCGGCAGGGCGAGCAGGCCGCCGGCGCCGATGGACAAGAGAACGGACCGCTGAATCCTCTTCTCTCGCCATGCCGTGAACACCGAGATCCAGAGGGTGGGCCGGAGCAGCGCGGTGAGGGCGCGGAACCACGCGCCCGCGACCCGGTGCGGCGGACACGCCGCCAGCAGGAGCAGCAAGGCAAGGTAGACGTACTGCTGCCCTCGCTCGAGGTGAAGCTGCCAGGGACCGGACACGGCGTATGCGCCCGTGGCGAACAGCACCGCCGGCACGCTCAGCGCCAACGACCTCGTCGCCCACCAGGCGATCGCGAGCAGTGCCAGCCAGGCGAGGGCGAAGTTCGCCCACTTCTGCCAGCGGTAGGCGAACCGCGCAAACAGGCTGTGAATCCAGACGGTCGACGGCGGCGACGTGAGTCGAGTGAACCGCGCCCGCGGATCATCCCGGGCGTCGAGCAGCGTCTCGGGATAGGCCGGCGTCCACTTGAAGACGTAAGGGTTGAAGCCACGCTCGGCCTGGCGCGCCGCGACGACCCGGTTCCGGAGATCGATCGAGCCGGTGCGGGACACGAGCCCGGCCGATCGCACAATGCCCAACACGACCAGCGCCAACCCGACGACGCCGACAGTCGTGACGAAACCGCGTCGGGCGAATCCTGCCGTTGGCGCTGCTGAACGGGGACTGTGTTCGGACATCAGCGGACCTGTGATGGCGCAGCAGCACGCACACCGCGCCGGACGGCAGAGGTCCGCGGATTATAACGCAGGGACCCGCTGCACGCGATCGGACTTCGCCGCCAGGACCCCCATGTTAGAGTACCGCGCCACGGTCGCACGACACCGCAATCCGGAGGGGTTTCGATGAGGCTCCATAGACTCGCCACGCCAACGCTGCTCGCGCTCCTGATCACGCTCGCCCTTGCTCGCCCGACCGCCCAGGCGCCGGTGACGAAGCCCTTCTCCGCCGACGACATCCTCGGGGTGGTCGCGGTCAACGTGCTCGACTTGAGCGACGATGGCGCGCGGGTTGCGGTTGCGCTCAGGCGCACGCTCGACAACGCCGACACCGACAACTATCGCTCGGGCGACCCGACCTACGTCACGCCCTCGCGTGTACAGCTTCAGATCATCGATACCCGGTCCGGTGCGCGCCAGGTGCCCTTCAAGGGGCTCGTGAGCGTACGCCAGGCCGCGTGGTCGCACGACGGTAAGCGCCTCGCCATCCTCGTCCTGGACAACCCGGGCGCGCCGGCCCCTGTGCCGTCCGACGCGGGCGCGGCCGGCGGAACGGCGAAACCGAAGGCAAGACCGAAGGAGAAGGACCAGCCGTCAGGCGCCGAGGGGCCGGAGGCGCGGCTCTTCGTGTGGGACACCGCAGCGTCGGTCCTCTCCGAGGTCCCTCGCAGCGGCGCCACCCGGGTGAGTTCGAACAGCGGGCTCGAGTGGACGGCGGACGACGCGCGGCTGGTGCTGACGACGCGGCCGGCCAGCCTCGACCTCGAGGCGCGCAGGCGTTTCGACGCCCTGACGAAGGGCCCGGTCATCGTCCACGACGGGAAGGAGCCGTTCCTCGAGTGGGACGCGCTACAGCGCAGCGCTCGTCGACGCGCGGTCGTCGAGCTCGATCCGGCGACCGGCTCGCTCACGACGATCGTGCCCGAGAGCCATGTAACCAGCTACTACCTCGCGCGCGACCGGAGCTTCGTGACCTTCCTCGAGGACGTGACCGAGAAGACCGACTACGACGAGATTGGCGGCACCGACAATCGGCTGCGCCTCGTGACGCTGCCACCGTCCGGCGAGCCGAAGACGCTGGCCGAAGCGAAGAACCTCAAAGGTCTCCAGCTTCGATGGTCGGACGACGGGCGGTGGTTCGCGTATGCGAAGAAGGGGGAGATCTTCGTGCAGGGCGTCGACGGATCCAAGGCCCGGAGCCTCACCCCCCCGGCCCCCGACGCACAGAAGGCCGACGCGGCGATACCCGACGCCGACCGGAAGGCTGGCGGGAAGCCGGGCGACAAGCCCGAGGAGGAGCGCGAGAGCTTCTCGACGGAGAGCTTCAGCCGCGATGGCCGGAAGCTGCTGGCGTCGAGCAAGAAAGGCTACTACGTCATCGACGTGGCCGGCGCGAACCCCGGCACTCTCAAGCGCCTGACCGAGGCCAACGCCTGGATGGCCGACCGCAGGCTACCGAGGTCCGAGCTGGTCAGCTACCGAGACGCCGACGGCAAGGTCCTCTACGGGGTGCTGCGCTACCCCACCAACTACGTGAAGGGGCAGAAGTACCCGACCGTGTTCGAGATCTACGAGACCTTCTTCGACAACGGCTTCAGCGGCCGCGCGATGTTCCTCGCAAACCACGGTTACGCGGTCTTCAACCCGTCGGTGAACCTGGTCGTCGGCCGGCCGGGCGAGGCCTGGGTCAAGGGCGTGACCGCGGCCGCCAACCGGCTGATCGAGATGGGCATCGCCGACCCTGACCGGCTCGGCGTGCACGGCACGAGCTACGGCGGATACGCCACGGTGCTGCTCATCACCGAAACCGACCGGTTCAAGGCCGCCATCAACGTCTCCGGCAAAGTGGACATGGTGAGCTTCTACACCGACAGCCCGCGGCTCGGCGTGCGCAACACGCACGCGCCCGAGAAGAGCCAGGACCGCCTGGGCGGAACGCTCTGGGAGTATCCCGAGCGGTATCTCGAACACTCGGCGATCCTCAGGGCGGATCGCATCAAGACGCCACTGCTCTGCATTACCGGTGATCAGGATCCCAACGTCCCCGACAGCCAGTCGCGCGAGATCTATTACGCGCTGCGCCGGCTCGGCAGAGAGGTCGAGTGGGTGCGCTATGTCAACGGCGCGCATCGTCCGCCCAGCAACGCGGCTGAGAGTGTGGACTTCGAGCAGCGAATCCTCGGCTGGTACGACAAGTACCTGAAGGCTGAGCCGAAGTCCGGATCCTAAGACTCGGTCCGCGCAACCGGATCATCCGGTCGTCAACGGCCCACGGCGGCGGCCTAGCCGTCGGTCGAGTGAGAGCGCGCCGCCGCCGGCGAACAGCAGGAACAGGAGGCCCATCAGCATCGCGAAGTCCGTTCGCGACTCGGCCTGCATGGACCAGAAACCCACCTTCGCCGACACGGCGGTGGCCCGCCAGAGCAGGGGGATCTTCGTCGTCGCGATCGCCACCGTGATATCGATAATGAGCGGGACCGTCGCGAGCCTGGTCAGCAGGCCGGCCAGGAGGAGCAGGCCGAAGACGATCTCCACCCCTCCGACGAAATACGCCATCGTCTCGGGCGCCGGAATCCCGATGCGCTCGAAGCGGCCCGCTCCCCACTGTTCGGGGAAGAGGAATTTCTTGATGCCCTCGGGCAGAAAGACCAGCCCGACGAGCAGGCGGACGACGAGATTCGCGCGCTGGCCGGACGCGTCGAGCAGGCGCTGGAGCAGTGTGTTCATCGGAGGGACCTCCCCTCATTATCACTCCGGGCGACTCAGCGGGTGGTCAGGCGGTATCCCTGGCGGGCGCGAACCTCATGGCCCCCGGCCACGTCGACACGAATCCGCCGGAACGCGCGGTCGCGCTTGCCCGAAGGGGGGGCGTACGACAGCAGGTACTGGTGGGACATCTCTTCGAGGATCACGGTCAGCACGCCGCGCAGTTCGTCCATGTGCTGCGGGAAGAACGCGCGGCCGCCGCTCATTGTCGCGAGCCGATCGCACAGGTCCTTCAGGCCGCCCGACGCGACCGCCCGGCCCTGGCCGATCACGTACACCACCGCGTCGCTCGTCTCGGAACGCCGCTCCACGGCCTGCCGGGGGATGCGGCTCGACGTGTCGTCCNNTGTCGTCGCCGTCGGTGAACACGACCAGCCCCCGCCGTCGCGCCTGCCTGCCGAGGAGGTCGAACGATCGCACGAGCGCCTCGTAGAGCGACGTCGAGCCCCAGGGCGCGAGGCGGGCCACGGCCTTCATGCGCGCGTCCGCATCCGCGGACGGCGGCGCGAGCACGAAGAAGTTCTCGTTGAAGAGGGTGAGCGTCACCCGATCCGCAGGTCGGAGCGACGACACGAAGTACCCGACGTTCTCCCTGAGCTGATCGATCGCCCCCCCAAGGCTACCGCTCACGTCCACGCCGACGACGAGCTCGAGCGGGCTCGTCTCCGCTGCGAAGTAGTTGATCGGCTGGGGCACGCCGTCCTCGAACACCCGAAACGCCTCGCGCGGCAGGCCGGTCACGAACTTGCCGTTGTCGAGCACGGTCACGGTCACGTGGACCATCTCGACGCCGCTGGCTTCGGCGTAGTCCACGCCGGTCGTCCGGACGCTCTGCACCAGGCGCTGCCCGCCGGGCAGGTAGGCCACGACTCGGAACAGATGCGAACGCACGTCCGCGCCCGCATTCCACGCGCACTCGAACGGCGGTCGCTCCAGCGTGCAGGCCAGGCGCCCGTCGGTGAAGAACGCGACACGGTCGACCGGTTGATCGGGAGGCTCCACGGACGCCCGAATGGACACCTCTCCGCTCTCGTAAGCTCCCTCGGTAGGCGAGAGAATCCGCAACGATCGCCCCGCCCCTCGGCCGGAGGCGCTCGCCGACGAGGCCGGGGCCACCGGCACGAGCGGCCCGTTGGCCGTCAGCGCCGAGACGTCGTCCGCCAGCCGGTCAGGGGATAACGCCTGCGCCACCCGAATCGGGGCGAGCCAGTCGTCCGGGTCGGCCATCTGCGTGCCCATCGTCAGGTCCCACGCTGCCGCACGCAGGATGCCGGGGGCGAGGCTGGCTGGCAGTTTCGCATCGGCCAGCCACTCGGCGACGCGCAGGTGGAGGTCGGTGATCCGTGCGGCGGCCAGTCCGGCGCCGAACCGGCCGCCCAGACGGTGCATCGAGAGCCGAGTCGGCATCGCCGACCGCCAGCTGCCGTCGAGCGGACGTTGGGCCACGCCCCAGGCTTGTGCGCCAGCCACTTCACCTGCCAGGCCCACCGCATAGACTTCGCCGAGCGACCAATACCGGGTCACCGCCGAAACGCCGTCGGCGGCCGCGAGGCGCATCAGACGCCGGCGCCACCGCTCCATCCCGGCACGTTCCGCCAGAGCGTCGAGGTCGGTCGGATTCCGCACGACCGTCGCGAGGCGCTCCCGGCCGCGCCGCAATGCGCCGGCGACTTCGTCCCGTCCCTGGTCGCTCAGGTGAAAGGGATTGAGCGTCACTGCCGACTCGGCAATGCCCTGCACCTCCGCCTCCCCGATCCTCGGCGCGAGGGCCGGCGCGTCCAGCATCGTCTGGCGCAGCGACGGAACGGCCAGCGCCCGCTCGAGACCGAGCAGCGACCCGCGCAGCACCAGTTGCGAGCCGGCGCGCACGCTCCGCGCGACCGTCCAGGTATCGGCGCCGCCAACGGCGAAGTCGTGCGTCCTGGCCGGGTCGCCGGCGAGGAGAATCGGCGACTCCGGATCGCCGATCGCGACGGCGTAGGCGAACGACGCCAGCACGTCCGCGCACGGGACATTCAGCCATTCGCCGAACGCGTCGGCGCGCAGTCCCGACCGCGCCGGACCCGGTTTCGGCTGCGACTCCTTCGCCCCGGCGACAGGCGGCGGCTGGCCGGTCGCGAAGAGCCGTCCGCTCTCCGGCAGACCCAACCGGGCCATCGCGTCGGCAGCCGCGGCCGCGTAGGCGGCGTCGCCCTTCGACTTCATCTGCCGTGCTCTGAGCAGTGCCGCCAGATCGCAGCCGCCCTGCCGCTCGCGGATCCGGAGAAGCCTCGCGCGCTCGCCGGCGCCGGCATCGACGCGGTAGACGTAGTCCTCCCACTCGATGACCGGCGGCCGCCCGCTGCGGCCGACACCGGCCAGGCCGTCGATGAGGCGGCCGTCGGCATCCGCCCCGGCGACGTCCGCCGCAGGAGGCAGCGATGGCAGGAGCTGCTCGTCGATCCACCGGAGGACGTAGTCACCGTATGGCGCCTGCTGGTTCGTCGGCAGCTTGAGCAGCCCGCCGACGAGCTCCCGGGCCTTCGCTCCGTCGATCGTGCCCACCTCGGACAAGCGCGTCACGACGGCCAGCGCGCCCTCGAACATGGCGACGCCGAGCGTGGCGCGGTACCGATCCGGGTCGGAGGCGATAAGGTCCGCGGTGAGGGCGGCGTTCACGTACTCGACGGGGTCGGAGAAGCCGAGGCGCTCGAACGTCAGCATGAGCGCCGAGTGATCGCGGAAGGCGGAGATCGCCTGCGAGAGGCGCTGCAGCGCCGGGGCAGACCGATCGGCGTCATCCCGGGTCCCAAACACTCGTTGGGCAAACAGCAGGGCCTCGAGCCGCGACCGGCGCTCGCGGGCGTCGACCGAGGCCAGCGCTCGCAGCAGCCATGGGCCCCTGACCTCGTCGCCCGCCGCGGCCGTGCCCCGCTCGTTGTAGACGCCGTTCCACAGGCGCTGGTCCCGGGGCTGGGCCAGCCGGCCGTCGTCGTCCACACCGATCGTCGCGAGCGCCAGGCCAAGATCGAGCGGGGGACGCCGAAACGGCTGCAGGGAGAAATCGACCGGCCAGCGTTCCTGGCCGAATGCGTCATACAGGCGCCCAAGGCCTCCCTGCAGGGCGAACGCCAGCCGCGCCTGGTCGAGCGACGTCAGCGTGTCGAACAGCCACGCGACCCGGCCGCCATCGCGCCCGAGCAGCGCAGGAAGGAAGCGGCCAGGGTCACCCGCGGGCGCGCCGACGAGCCGCTCCCACTCCTGCGACTGGGCGGCGCCGCCAGGCAGCACGACCTGGTCCTCCCGAACCGTCAGGCTCTCTGCAAAGGCGGCAAACGGTCCGGCCGGGCCGCTGTAGAGGGACTCGACGAGCGCAGGGTGGGCCGAGAGGTAGTCGAGCGTTCCGGGATCGAGCGAGAACAAGCCGACGTAGACCAACGCAGCCCGGCGGTCCCGCAGGATCGAGAAGGCCAAGTCGGACGGGCCGACGGGCCGCTTGAATACGGCCTGCTCCCAGACAGCCTTGGGCAGCAGCGCCGGCACCCGGTCGGTCCTGGACTCTCCGCGGGCCCCTGCCGTCGAGAGATACGGCTCGAGCGTCGCAACGCTCATCGCCGGGACCTCCGCCGGTTGGCCTCCGTGGAGCGCGCGTGCCAGTGCCAGCCATGCACGCGCGGGTTCGAGGCCGACCGGAAGGCGAGCGGCTGTCAGCAGCGCCGCCGTGCCGCCAGGCACCACCATGACCTCGGCGTCGGTTCCGCCTGCCGGCGGCTCGGGCTCCGCCGAGGGAGTGACCACCACGAGGGCGCCGAGCGCCACGATGGAAAGGGCTGCCGTGACGACGTCCCGCGCTCGCATCAGTTATGCCTTCTTCACCCGATCAATGATGACCGCGCGAGAGACATCGGAGCGGCGCGGGTTGGGCGGTAGCCTAGTGGCGCGTGGCGAGCTTGTCAATGCGTTGCGGCTTGCGGGGGGCGGAAGAGCCGGCGGCCAGGAGGCCGACGCCACACTCGCAGCTGTGGCGCGAGCTTTCGGCACGCGAGAGACGGCCGGCGTGGGCAGGCCGTACTCGGAAGGTGATGGCCAGTACTCCCCCGCTGACAGCCGGCCCGGGATCGCGCTACAGCATCGGCGCGGGTCTTCCACCCGTTCTGTCTCGACGGCCCCAATGAGCAGAAAGAGTTGCGGCGATCTTGATGAGCCGGCCGTGCACTGGTCGCGCCGCTACCCCGACTGGCACCGTTGATGCAATCGGACTGATCGGGTTATCAATTGAAGTCGAACGGCGCCGGCGGCGACCGCCGTTTGAGAGGGTGTCGCGTTCCAAGGAGAGAGTCATGAACCGGTGGACTGGTAGTCGTCTGGCACTGGCGGTAGCACTGGCCGCGATCGGCCTAGCGCTCAACGGAGCCCCAGCCTCGGCCATAAGCCTGTTTGTCAAGGCGCGGGTGCCCCAGCGCAGCACTTTCGATACCGAGATGCAGTTGCAGGGGCTGTACGACGAGATCAGCGAGATCTCGGTCCCCGCCCTCACGGACGAGGACATGAGCGTGTTCTTCGACGTCGTCTACACGCCGGACTGGGTGTATGTAGACGCCGCCGGTGGGAGACTCACCCGAACCGAATTGAGCGCGCGTGACGCGCAATCGCCCGAGCCCGATGCCGTGATCGATCGAATCGAGAAAGTGTTGCCGGCTGCCGGCGGCGTCACGACGCTCATCACCGCCATCTCCGTCCATACGTTCGTGGATACGGAGGGGCGCTACGGCCGCCCGGGGGCGACGCACACGCTCACCGAGATCACCCCGTATCACGACAGTTGGGTCAGG
>PMKG01000009.1 GCA_003157675.1 Acidobacteriota bacterium | reverse complement strand
GATCATTGCCGGCGGATTATGCACTATCCGGTAGCGTGGCGCAACCGTTCCGCGACATATGCAGGATGCATAGGCACCGTATGCATCAGGGTATACAGTGCGGATATGGCGTGAGTGGCGGCGCGGAGCGGCGGAGCGGCGGCGCCGGGATCGACCGCCCGGTTTCTGCAAGATGTGCGCCGAGGGGGCGCTATGCGCAAGACAGGCGCCCGAGGTGCGGGATTTGGCGCCTGCCGTCGTGGCGGCGTCGGGCGCGGGCTCGTTCTGAGCGTGGCCGCACCCGGCCGAGGGCCCGGCGGCGCGAGTACGGCGCGGCGACGGTCGCCGCGCCCTGAATAGCGCCCTGGGAATGGGAATCTTGCAGAAATGACGCAGCGGCGACCACTTCGGCGGCGACCCACGACGGCGCCGGCGGGGTGCGGCCCTACGTCGGCCGGCGGCGGCGGACCACAACCCCGGTCAGAACGAGCAGGACGGCGGAGACGGCAGCCATTCCGGCCGCATCGACCGCCTCGACGAACGGATGGCGCGATCCAGGCACCACTTTGTTCTCGAGAGTAGCGCCGGCCAGAGGTCCGATGAAGTTGCCGTTCGCGTCCTGGTCGTCCCATTGGACGCTCCAGGTCGGGACCAGCTCCCCGGACGGCAGGCGAAGCAGCTGGTCGAGGACGAGCGCGCCATCGGAGCCCGACCCGCCCCTCGCGTCCAGCAACACCGCCTGGCTTGGGATCCAGGTCGACTCCGCAACGAACGCCGTCACCGTCAGGATCAGCCCGAGCACCGCGGCCAGGATCAGCGCCGGCATGACTCGACCCACGATCGAGCCGACCAGAACGGCGGTTGCGAAGACCATGAAGCCGATTGCGACCAGTTCCAGCCCGCGGCTGCTTTCGCCGTAGAACGAGAGGAGGGGATCGACCGAGGGATCCCCTGCTCGCTGCAGCTCCGTCGCGGAGATCGCCGCGATCGCGAGCAACGCCAGCAGGACCACGGCCACCGGGGCGACCCTTCCGAAGAGCCAGCGCGTCCGCGAGGGGTCGAGCGACCAGGCCAGAGCGGCGGTGTGGTCCTCGATCTCGCGAGCCACAAGCGACACGCCGACGAGCAGGCCGCCGACCGGGGCGATGCCACCGAAGATGCCCATGAGCGGACCGGCCCACGTGTCGTTGAGCTGACGGAAATCGTTCACTTGCTCCTGGCAGGAAGCCTGGGCCGGCCACGCGGCCAGGCAGGCGGCCGTGGCGCCGCTGGCGCGGAGCCGGGCGGCCACAATCAAAGCGGCGAGAGATGCCAGGGCGACGATCGCCGCCACGGCGAGCAGCGTGAACCTGTGGAGTCGTAGGGCCAGGCGGGCCTGGGTCAGCATCGGAGCGGCCTGCAGTGGCGTGCGTCGATTGCGGCTGTCACAGGTCCTCCTCAAGGCGATGAGGCAACCTTAGCGGCGTTCACCGCCGGCGGACATCGGGGAGAGCCCGCTGGGGCCGTGTAGGGATTTCCCGCCATCTTCGGCCCGATCCGCGGTGCTACCTTTGCCGGCGACATGAGCTTCCGTCAACGCGACGTGGCCGCACTCGTGCTGGTCGCATTCACGTTCCTGCTGGGCACGATCGCGTGGAGCACCGGGCCGAGCGCGACCGGCATGACTCTGGCGCTCCAAAACGACCAGGTCGTCATCGCGTCGGTCGATCCGGGCAGCCCCGCCGCGCTCAACGGCGTCCAGACGGGGATGGTCGTGATCATGCTCGACCAGACGGACGTTCTTGGCGCTTCGCTGGATACAAAGGCATCGATCGTGGCCAACCCACGGAGCTGGCAGTGGCTGGAGGCTCTCTGGCCCGATCAGATACCCGCCGAACTGGCCGCCCGCGCACAACTGGCTCGTGAGGAGGCGGCGGCGGCCGCGGCCTCACCCTCACCCACGCCTGTCGACGGATCGGACGGATCGTATGGTGGGCCGCCGATAGGCCAGGACATCCCCTTCCCCGGGTACGCGACGACCGGTTTCTACTTTCCGGACGCGTACCGGTCGAACTCGCTCTCCTCGGTGTACGCCGGACTGGCGATCCTGATCGTCGGCATCTGGTGGCTCGGGACGGGGCGAGCTGGTCCATCGCTCCGGCGAGTCGCCATCACACTCCCGGCGGCGACCGCGATGCCGCTCTTCGCCCTGCCTGTCCAGCTCATGCCGACCCTGCCGTTCCTCATCACGTCGTTCGTCGTCGTCCCGGTTGGGATGCTGCCCCTGGCGGCCGATTTCTGCGACCGGCTCGATGATCCCGCGCTGGCGGGACATCTCCGCGGAGTGGTGGCGGTTCTGGCGTCGGCGTCGATTCTGGCGGGCGTGACTTTTGTGGCGGGCGCCGACTTCGGCTGGCATTCGACCTGGGGCGCAGTGCTCGCCGGCTGCGTCGTGTTCGTGCCGGGGTTGCTTGCGGCGCGGCCGGCGTTCCTCAATGAGGCCGCGGACGCTTCCGGATCGGCACCCGCGCCGGGACGATTTGTCGAGTCGACCGAATTGGTCCTTGCTGCGGCGACGCCGACAGTGGCATTGACGGCCCTTGTCTTTCGGGACTGGAATCCGTTCCTGTGGCCGCTCCTGATCTGGCTTGTGGCCATTCTGCTGGCCCGACGATTCACGCTCCGACCCCTTCTCCGGCTCGCCAATCGGGCCACCGTCCAGCGCGACGTGGTCGTCGCCGCAACGGAGGCCGAGCGCGCCCGCATCGCCGCCGACATCCACGACGACGCTCTTCAAGATCTGACGATGCTCGTGCGGCGGCTCGATGCGGCCGGCGACACGGCC
>PMKG01000215.1 GCA_003157675.1 Acidobacteriota bacterium | reverse complement strand
CGCCACCGGCACCGTGCCGACGATCAGGCTGCGTCGCACCCACGACGCGCCGCCGTTCAGGAAATACTGGTCGAACCGCCGGCCGCGGTCGGCGGTCAGGTCGTGCTCGACGCGCAACTTGCCCGGCTTCTCCGCCCACAACCGATACGCGGCATGGTAGGTGACGCCGTCCACGACGTCGATCGTGCCCTCGACGACCATCGTCTTCCAGGTCGTCAGCCTGTCGCCGCCGTGCGCCTGGATCGATCGCGCGAGGATGTCCTGCGCCGTTTCGGCGGGTCGTGATGCGGACGCGCTGGCCACGGACACTCCCGCGGCCAGCAGCAGAGCGGTGATCATCCTGCGATTCGGCATCTCGTCCTCGTATCTAGGCCAGCGACAGCATCTGGTGCGCGCCGGACAGGCGGCGGCGAATGCCCACACCGTACGGGCACGAGGCCTCGCACGGGGCCTGGCAGCCCGCGCACGACGCCGCGCGGCGCGCGGCGGGCAACTTCTGGTACTTCTCGATCCCCAGCTTCTGCTCGCGGTAGTTCTCGAAGTACATCCGGTAACGGAGGATGTCGGCGATTGGAACGTCGCGCGGGCAGGCTCCCAGGCAGGCGTCGCAGCCCGGCCGGCAATAGTCGGTGCCGATGTGTTCCGCGATCAGATTGAGGCGCGCGCGGTCCGCCGGCTGCAGCGTGGTCGTCCCCGAGACGGCCAGGTACTCGGCCGCGGTGTCGTAGCTCGGCATGCGGACGACGAGCGTGTCGAACAGGCCGGAGGCGAGCACCCACTTGAGGCAGGCCTGGCGCGCGTTGGTGTGCTGTCCCTGGAGCGCGCGGATGTTCAGGTCCGACGTGTAGAGGGTCATCGTCTTCATCGCGATGGTCGCGATGTTCTTCGCCCGCGCCTTCTTCAGGACCGGCTCGATGCCGTGGGTAAGGAAGTTGGCGCCGACGAGGATGAGGTCGAAGCGGTTGTTGTCGATGCCCCAGCTCATGTCCTCGATCACCCGCGGGCCGTGGCTCGACGCGCCCGTGAAGCGGATCTTCCCGAGCTTCTTCGCCTCGTCCCAGGCCTCGTAGATCGCCGGGTTCTGGATCCGGTCCAGGCCGCCGTAGCGCGGGTGGCCGATCGCGTGGAGCGCCATGCAGTCCACGTAAGTGGTGTTCAGCTTCTTCAGCGACACGTCGAGCGCCTCGAGCAGCGCCGACTTGGTCACCGTGGGGGTGATGAGCGGCGGGTCCCACTTGTCGAGCACGAACATTTTGCTGCGCCACTTGGGCAGCACCTTGCCGATGATCTCCTCATGGCCGACGTACTGCTGACCTGTGTCGATCAGGTTGATGCCCGCCTGGAACATGTACTCCAGCACGCCGGGATCCGTCTGGCCCGAGCCGCCCGAGATGTCGCCGACCTTCCACCCGGTCCGGCCCAGCGTCTTGAAGCGCTTGATCGTCGCGCCGTCCGTCGCGGCCGCCCGTCCGGCCGCCTGGCCGCCGGATATCGCCGCGCCGGCCGCGGCGGCAGTGGAGGTCTGAACGAAGGTCCTGCGCGTCACCTTGGTCATCGTGTGTCCAACCGCCGGGCGCGGAGATAATCGGCGATGAGGGCAGAGCCCGCCGCGTCCGACGCGGCGCCGACCGAGATCACGAGCGTCGCCCCCGAACGGACCGCGACGACGCGGCCGCTGTACCTGTCGTCTGCGGCGAAGGCCTCGTCACCCACACGGGGCGACGGTGTGCGCACCTTTCCCCCCTGGCCGACGAACGCCCGGTAGCGGCCGAGACTGGCCGTCGCCTCAGCTGGCGTCGCGCACGGGATGACGATGAGCCGTGACGCCACCGGCCCGTCCTGGTAACCGGCCTCGAACCCGTTGGCGAAATACGACTGGCCGAGGACGTCCTTGGGCACCAGCTTGATGGAGTGCGGGACGAGATTCTTCTGGGGATACGCCGTCAATTCGCCGGGTAGCGGCGCGCCGGCCGGCAGTTTCTCGCTGATGGCGCTCGCCAGCGCCGCCAGGGCTGCGCTGCCGGGCTTGTCGGCGCTGGCCGCGATCAACTTCACGTAGCAGGGGCCCTTCCAGAAGACGAGCACGTTGCTGTTGGCATACCCCTCGGCGCCAACCGGTACCGCCTGTGGGGCCGGCGCCCGTTCCTGCGTGTAGATGCCGAACGCGTGAAGCGAGTCGGACGCCTCGTAGATCTCGATGCTCACGTCCGCGCCGCCGAAGGTGTAGCCCGCGCTCAGCGCGTCCTGGACGCCGAAGCCGACATAGGTCTCCGCGGCGCCGTCGATGAACTCCCACAGGTTGTCGGCGCTGTACGCCTGGGGCGGCTTCGAGCGCGTCCACCCCGCCGGCGCGCCGGCCGCGGGGAGATAGGCGGCGAGGCCCGTATCGGCCGGGGCGGCGGCGCGCATCGCGGACGCCGGAGGCGGCGCCGAACCCGGCTGAGCGCCACCGCACGCGCCCAGGCCGACAGCCAGGATCAGGGCCGGAATCGTCAGTCGTGATCTCATGAAGCCGGGATTATACGACACCACTGCCTCAGCGCACGCGTTCCACGACCACGATGACGTATCCTTCCGCCGGCGCGTCGAGCGCCACGCCGCGACGGATCGCGGCCTCGAGGCAGGTTCGGATCGCACGCGTGTCCCCGGCGGTGAGGAGGTCGAGCATCTCCACCCTGGTCGCGCGGCCCCTGGCGTCGAAGAAGATCTTCACTCGGCTCCCGCGCTGGTCGACGGCGCCGGCCACGCACGCGTCGGTCCCGAATTCACCGCTCAGCTTCCGGCCGATCGCGGCGGCGTCGCCCGGCGCGCGGTTCGCCAGTCGCACGTCGACGACGCGCACGCGGACCTCGGCCTGGACCTGCAGCAGTGGCGGCAGCGGCGGAGCCTGAACGGGCGCCGCCGCGGGGCTCGACAGTTTCCCGCCCATCCCCGCCATATCGGTGGGCGCGCTGGCTGGCATTCTGGCGGTGACCATCAGGCTCTCGGCGACGACGCGCCCCTGCGGCCCGCCGACCGCCAGGTCGCTCACGCCCTGCGGCATCGGCAGCGGCTGCTTCACCGTCTCGAGCGTTCCGTCGGTTCTGCGCACGCGCTGGTCGATCGCCACGAACGAGGTGAACTCGGTCAGCAGGTTGTATTTCAGGCCGAGCTCGGTCAGCGCCAGCCGGCCGGCCTCGCCGTCGTCGACGACGCGGAAGTCGGACAGCAATCTCACACGCTCGCGGGCCCACAGATACTTCAGCCCGTCGTTCGCCGGATCTGGTTGGCCCGCCACGACTTTGATGCGCTGTTCGAAGCGTCCGCGCCCCGTATAGCCGCTGACGACGATCTCGCCGCCAGGCTCTCCGTGATACTTCCCGACGATCACGAGCGGCCGCTCGGCGAACAGGTTCGGAATCCGCGCCGGTTCGATGTCGTAAGCCGCGAAGCCGGGCGTCTCGATGCGAACGTGGGTCAACAGCGGCGATTCAATGTACCGGAGGAACCTGGCGGCGGCCCGCTGCGCCTCGTTCTCGTCGAGGACGACGAACGGTTCCCCCTCGCCGACGCGCGCCATGCCTTCGATCAGGTGCCTGTTGACGGAACTGCCGATCCCGAACGTGAACAGGTTGGCGTCGGAGAGGTGCTCGCGAATGAGCGTGAAGGCCTCGCGCTCGACGTTCACGTAGCCGTCGGTGGCCACCACGACGACGCGCGAGATGTCCTGGCGGGTCCTGGCCAGGCCGAACGCCTGGCGAAGCGCCGGCAGCAGTTCGGTCCCTCCTCCGCCGTGTTGGTGGTCGATCTCCTGGATCGCCCACGCCTTGTTGGCGTCGGTTGCCGGGACCGATGCCGGCGCCAGCACGTAGGATCCGCCGGAGAAGAAGATCACGTTGAACGAATCGGTAGGCCTGAGCCTGCCGAGCACGGCGCGCAGGAGCGCCTTCGACGTCTCGATCGGGAACCCGCTCATCGACCCGGAGACGTCCATGACGAAGACGTACTCCCGCGGGGGCACCTGGTCGGCGTCGAAGCGCCGCGGCGGCTCCAGCATAGACACGAAGAAGCGCTCGTCGCCTCCCTCGCCGAGCAGCAGACCGGCCTCGATCCGGTCCTCGGCCAGCCGGTAGCGCAGGACGACGTCGCGGTTGGCGCCGAACTTCTCGGATGCCGGGAGCGTGATGGTCGCCCGGCGCGGGTCCTGGTAGCTGACGTCGATCTGATGCGACGGCGAGCTGACTTCCCGAAGCGACATGCCGGCGACGATGCGCGCCCGGAAGGAGAACGTGGAGGTCGGGGCTTCGCCGCTGTGGAGATACGGGTTCTGCACCCAGTGCTCGGAGTCGGGCGCGCCGGCGGCGGGCGTGGTCGAGTAGCGAGGCCCGACGACGGTCGGGTAGACGAACTCGTAGACGTGGTTCTCGGGGACGAGCAACTCGGTGTAGATCAGCTCGACCTTGATCTCGTCGCCGGGCAGGATGTTGGCGACGTTCATCTGGAAGACGTTCGGGCGCTGCTGCTCGAGCAGCGACGCCGTCTGGCCGGCGCTCCGGGCCTCCTGATACTGGCGCCGGGCCTCCTGCCGCTCTTCGATCNNGCCTCGAGCGGCCGCTTGCCCTCGTTCCGGTAAACCTGCGTGAGGCGGACCCGCGCGATCACGCCGGTGATGTCGACCACGGCCGAAGTCGACTTCAGCGGGAGACGGTCCACCGAGGCGTCGCCCCCCTCGACGTAGAAATAGGGGGACAGGGTCCGGTCGGCGTGCCCGCCTGGAGGCTGCGCGTGGCCGGACACGGACAGGGCGGACCACGAGAACGCGGCGAACAGGAACAGGAGCAAGCGTTTCATCGAAGACCTCCAGGAGGAGTCCGCGCCGGGCCGCCCCGGCAGATCGTCTCTATCCCCAGAACGGCCGGGGCGGGATTTCTTGCACGCCGGTGGTGCGATAATGCGTCGCTAACGCAGCCGGCAGTCGGCAGTAGGCAGTGCGACACGGCCGTCAGCCATCAGCCGTCAGCCCGAAGGAGCGGAGAGTGAAACGCCATCTTCTCGTTCTTGTCACGGCGGGGCTCGTCTTTGCCGGTGTCACCGCTGCCCGCGGCCAGTCCACGGCATTGTCCGCCGCGCCGCGACTTCGCGCGCCGGCCGTCCCCCTGGTCGCCTACGACCCGTACTTCTCGATCTGGTCGCCGGCCGATCGGCTGACCGATGCGGCGACGGTGCACTGGACGGGACGGGCCCAGCCGCTCACGTCGCTGGTGCGCGTGGACGGCGACGCATTCAGGATCATGGGCCCGACGCCCGCGGACACGGCGGCGCTCCCGCAACGGTCGGTGACGATTTCGGCGACGAAGACGACCTACGCGTTCGCCAACCGGCAGGTCCGCGTGGTGCTCAGCTTCCTGACGCCGTCGCTGCCCTTCGACCTCGCGCTGTTGTCGCGCCCGGTCACCTACCTCGCGTGGAGCGTCTCGTCGACGGACGGCAAGCCGCACAAGGTCCAGGTCTACTTCGACTGCGGCGCGGAGATCGCCGTCAACACGCCCGACCAGAAGGCCGCGCTCGACTACCCCACCGTCCCGGGCCTCCTCGTCGCGCGAGTCGGCAATCCCGAGCAGCCGGTCCTGGCACGAAAGGGCGACGACGTCCGGATCGACTGGGGCTACGGCTACCTGGCGGCGCCGTCGGCGCCGGGAACAATCGTGACCGGGGGCAACGGCGGACGGATGCGGCGCGGCTTCATTGCGAACGGCACGGTGCCTGCGGTGCCCGGGCCCCTAGCGGCCAGCCCCGTCTCGGACTCGCGGCTGGCAATGGCGGCAGCGTGGGACTTCGGCGAGGTGGGCTCGGCGCCGGTCGCGCGCTTCGCGATGCTGGCCTACGACGACATCTACTCCATCCGCTACTTCTCGCAGGACCTGCGCGCCTACTGGCGAAAGGACGGCACGACGATCGAGTCAGTGCTTTCGGCCGTGGCCCGCGAGCGCGAGACGCTCGAGGCGAGGGCCGCGAAGTTCGACGCAGAGCTGTACGGTGATCTTGTTCGCGCGGGCGGCGCGAAGTACGCCGCCATCGCCACGCTCGCCTACCGCCAGACGCTCGCCGCCACCAAGCTCGTCGCCGACGTTGACGGGAAGCCGTTGCTGTTCCCGAAGGAGAACTTCAGCAACGGGTGCATCGCCACCGTGGACGTCATCTACCCGATGGCGCCTCAGTTCCTGCTGTTCGGTCCGGCGCTCGCGCGCGCGCTCGTCGTGCCCAACCTCGACTACGCCAGCTCCCCGAGGTGGAGGTTCCCGTTCGCGCCGCACGACCTCGGCACCTATCCGCAGGCCACCGGCCAGGTCTACGGCGGCGGCGAGAAGACCGAAGAGGATCAGATGCCGGTCGAGGAAACCGGCAATATGATCATCCTCGTCGCCGCGATCGCCCGGATGGAGGGAAACGCGGACCTGGCCGGCCGCTACTGGCCGGTGTTGACCAGGTGGGCGCAGTACCTGAAGGAGAAGGGATTCGACCCGGAGAACCAGCTCTGCACCNNCGACGACTTCGCCGGCCACCTCGCTCACAACGTCAACCTCTCGGCCAAGGCCATCGTGGCACTCGGCGCGTTCGCACGGCTGTGCGACGTGCGCGGCGAGACGGCGCTCGGAGCGGAGTACCGGAAGCTCGCCGAGGGGTTTGCCGCGCGGTGGGTGAAGGAGGCGGCCGACGGCGATCACTTCCGGCTCGCGTTCGACCGCCCGGGCACCTGGAGCCAGAAGTACAACCTCGTCTGGGACCGGATCCTCGGATTGGGCCTGTTCCCGCCGGCGGTCGCGCAGAAGGAGATGGCATTCTACAAGCGGATCCAGGAGGAATATGGGCTGCCGCTCGACAACCGACGCCTCTATTCCAAGCTCGATTGGATCGCATGGACGGCTACGCTCACCGGCTCGCGTGCAGACTTCGAGGCGCTGGTGAATCCCGTGTTCGACATGCTCAACGCCACGCCGAACCGCGTGCCGATGACAGACTGGTTCTGGACGCACGACGCCACCAAGACCGGCTTCCAGGCGCGATCGGTGGTGGGCGGAGTCTATCTCCGACTGCTCTATGACGACTCGATATGGACGAAGTGGTCAAAGGCGGGCGGGAAGTAGTAGGCAGTGGCGCAGGCCTGAAGCCCTGCGCAGCCGCGTCAGCCGTAAGGAGCTCTTCGTGAAACGGTATCTCCTCGTTCTGTTCGCCTCCGCGCTCGTCGCCGGCTGCCAGGCGTCCGCGCAAGTTGAAATGCTGGCGAAACCGGTGGTGCCCCAGAAGGCCAGGCCGCTCGCGCTCTCAGACGTCCGGCTGACCGGCGGGCCGATCAAGCACGCCCAGGACCTCGACCGCCAGTACCTGCTCGCGCTCGAAGTCGACCGGATGATGGCATTCCTCCGGAAGAGCGCCGGCCTCGAGCCGAAGGCGCAGGGATACGGAGGGTGGGATGGACCTGGCCGGCAGTTGACGGGCCACATCGCCGGCCACTACCTCTCGGCGGTGAGCCTGATGTACGCCGCGACCGGCGACGACCGCTTCAAGCAGCGCGCCGAGTACCTCGTCTCCGAGCTGAAGGCCGTGCAGGACAGGCAGGGCGACGGCTACATCGGCGCGCAGGCCGACAAGGACGGCGTCGACGGCAAGGTCCGGTTTCAGGAGCTCTCCCGAGGGATCATCCGCTCTGGCGGATTCGATCTGAACGGCCTCTGGTCCCCCTGGTACGTCGTCCACAAGATCTTCGCGGGGTTGCGCGACGCGTACCGCTTCACCGGCAACCGCGCGGCGCTCGACGTCGAGATCAAGTACGCGGCCTGGGTGGAGAGCATCGTCTCGAAGCTCGACGACTCGCAGACGCAGCGGATGCTCGCCACCGAATTCGGCGGCATGAACGAGGTGCTCGCCGACCTCTACGCCGACACCGGTAACAAGCGGTGGCTGACCCTGTCGGACCATTTCGACCACAGGGCGATCATCGATCCCCTCTCCCGGCGCGAGGACATCCTCGCGGGCAAGCACGGCAACACGCTGGTGCCCAAGCTGCTCGGCGCGCTGGTGCAGTATGAGTACACTGGGAGCCCGCGCGACGGGACGGCGGCGAAGTATTTCTGGGACGAGGTGGTAAGCCACCACACCTTCGCCACCGGCGGCCACGGCCGCAACGAGTACTTCGGCGAGCCCGACAAGCTGAGCGACATGATCGACGGCCGCACAGCCGAGACGTGCAACGTCTACAACCTCGTCAAGATGGCGCGCGCGCTGTTCGCGCTCGAGCCCGACGTCCGCTACGCCGACTTCCAGGAGCGCGCGCTCTTCAACCACATTCTCGGTTCGATCGACCCGGCCGACGGGTCGATGTGCTACATGGTTCCGGTCGGACAGGGCGTCGCGCGCGAGTACCAGAACATGACGCGCAGCTTCACCTGCTGCGTCGGCTCCGGCATGGAGAGCCACGCGCTCCACGGAGACGGTCTCTACTTCGAGGGTCCCGACCGGATCTGGGTGAATCTCTACGTGCCGTCGGTCGCCCGCTGGCGGACGCTCGATGCCACCATCACGACCGAAACGACGTTCCCCGACGGCGACGCGGCGGCTATCAGCGTCGCGCTCAAGACGCCGAAACGGTTCACGCTCGCGCTGCGACGGCCGTACTGGGCCGGCACCGGCTTCACGGTGAGGATCAACGGCGCGCCGGTTGCGACGCTGCCGCCGCCGGACACCTACGTCGAGCTGACCCGAACGTGGAAGACCGGCGACGTCGTGACGCTGGTCCTGCCGAAGACGCTCCGCGCCGAGCCGCTGCCCGACAACCCGAGCCGTGTCGCGCTGCTGTGGGGGCCGCTCGTCCTCGCCGGCGACCTCGAACCCGTCGCGCGCCGGTCGTCCAGCGATGACGAAGAGGGCCAGGGCTTGCCGAGATCGGCCCCGGCGCTGGTGGCCGCCGGCAGGCCGATCGAGTCCTGGCTGAAGCCGGTGCCGGGCAGACCGGGCGTCTTCCACAGCGACGGCGTCGGGCAGGATCGGGACGTGGACTTCGTCCTCTTCTACGCGCTTCATCGGCGGACCTACGCCGCCTATTGGGATCTCTACACGCCGGCGCAGTGGGCGGCGCACGCCGCGGAGGTCCGCGCCGCCGAGGAGCGGAAGCGCCGTCTCGAGGCCGCGACGCTCGGCTTCGCGCAGCCTGGCCAGATGCAGGCCGAGCGCGACGCCAACTACCAGGGCGAGAACGTCTCGCCGGTGCAGGCCCGCGGCCGGTTCGGCCGCCGCGGCACCGGCTGGTTCTCGATGGACCTCGCCGTAGATGCCGCCCAGACGGTGACGCTCATCGTCACGTACGCCGGCGACGAGCGCGCAAGCCGCACGTTCGACGTCCTGGTGAACGGCGCGAGAGTCGCGTCGCAGGTGGTCGAGCGCCGAAGCCCCGAGAAGAACACCGGCTTCTTCGACGTGGAGTACAAGCTGCCAGCTGAATCGACGAGGGGGAAACAGAAGATCACCGTGCGGTTCCAGGCCACGGGAGGAAATGAACTCGCGGCCGTGTACGGCATCCGCACCGTCAGGACGATCGCGGAGAGGTAGGAAGTAAGAAGTACGAAGTAGGAACGCCCGAACTAGGGGTCGGAGCGGTTTTCCCACGACAGTCTCTTTCGATTTCAAATCTGTTATTCGCGGGCTCACGGAAGAGTGCGCACTCTTGATCTTACAATTCTATTGGTCGTTCGACCGCCGGTGGAAAAACCGCTCCGACCCCTACTTTTCAAAATCGCACGATCGCACAATCGCACGATCGCAGGATGCCCGCTACTGGTGCCTGAGCGCTCGTATGGGGTCGATGGCCGCGGCCCGTCGGGCCGGGATCGTCCCCGCGACGAGCGCCACCACGCTCAGCCCCGCCAGCGCGGCGAGGAACACCATCGGGTCGTCGGCGCCGAGGCCGAAGAGCTGTGACGCGACGAGGCGACTGGCCAGCGCCGCCGCGACCACCCCGATCGCCAGCCCGACGGCCAGGAGGATCCCGACCTCGCGCATGACCAGCCGCAGGATCTCGCGCGGTGGCGCGCCGAGCGCCATGCGGACCCCAATCTCGCGTGTCCGGCGCAGGACGATGTAGGCGATGACGCCGTAGAGCCCGACGGCCGCGAGCACCGTCGCGAGCAGCCCGAACGCCGCGGCCAGCACGGCGATGAGCCGCTCGGTCGTCGTCACCTCGTCGATGAGGGCGCTCATCGGCTTCATGCCGAAGACGGGCAGGTTCTGGTCGAGGTCGCGGACCGTCTTGCGCACGGCCGCGGCAATCTCCGCCTCCGAACGCGACGATCGCACGTAGAAGGTCAGCCCAGTCGGCCGCTCGTCCTGCGGATAGGGGAAGAAGACCGTCGGCTTCACACTCACGCGCAGGCCGTCGTGCTTGTAGTCGGTGACGACGCCGACGATCTCGCGGTCGGCAACGGTGTTGGTGGCCGATCCGGTCGCGAGGTGACGCCCCAGCAGCGGACGGCCCTGCGCGTACTCGCGCACGAACGCCTCGTTCACGATCGCGACCTTCCGTCCACCAGCGATGTCGTCGTCGTCGAACGCCCGTCCCTGGCTCACGCGGATCCGCAGCGTTCCGAAGAAGCCGGCGCTCACCATGCCGACCGCCCCGCGGGCATCGTCGGCGTTCGGCGCCTGGTAACCCTCGATCGTGAAGTTGGCGCTTCTGTCTGAGTTGGTCAGCGGCGCCGGTGACGTGGCGCCCACCGACTCGACGCCCGGCAGGCTCTGGAGACGGTCCAGCAGGTCGCGGTAGAACGCGTAGACCCTGGGGGCCGGGTATCCTTCCGGCGTCGCGTCCACCTCGAACGTCGTCACGCCGCCGACCTTGAATCCAGGATCCACGCGCATCAGATTGACGACGCTCCGGCCGAAGAGGCCGGCCGCGACGAGCAGCAGCAGGGACAGCGCCACCTGCGCCACCACGAGCCCGCGTCGCAGCCGGGCCTGGCCGGTGCCGGAAGAGACCGTGCCCCCTTCGTCCTTGAGTGCGTGGATGGCGCGCGGCCGCGTCATCTGCAGCGCCGGCGCCAAGCCGAGCAACAGTCCCGTGACCACCGACAGGCCGAGGTTGAACGCCAGCAGCCGGGCGTCGGGGCCGGCGTCGATCCCACCTGCCATGTCCGCTCCCATCGCCGACAGCAGGCCGTCGACGACCCAGCTGGAGACGAGCAGGCCGACGAGGCCGCCCGCGACGGCCAGGACCACGCTTTCGACAAGGAACTGGCGCACCAGCGCCGCGCGTCGCGCGCCGAGCGCCAGGCGGACCGCGATCTCCCGCTGCCGGCCGGCCGCCCGGGCGATGACCAATCCGGCCACGTTCGCGCAGGCGATGAGCAGGACGAGACCGACCATCGCCATCAGCGCGAGCAGCGCGCTCTTGAACTCGATCTGCAGCTCGTTGATGCCCTGGGCCGCGGGCAGGAGGTCGAGGTGCAGCTCGGCCAACATCCGCCCCAGCCGGCTGTCGCGCGGCCGTTTGGTCTCGGCGAGCAGCTCGTCGAGCAGGCCCGAGAAGAGCACGCGCGTCTTCGCCTGCGCCTGCTCGGGCCGGACGCCCGGTTTCAGGCGCGCGAATACGTTGAGAAAGGAGGTCTGCCGGTCGTCGAGGGCGAACCAGGTCGGCGTGATCTCGCGCTTCATCGAGATGGGGACGAACAAGTCCGGGGTGTTGCCGACGACGAGCCCGCGGAACGTCGCCGGCGCGACGCCGATCACCACCATCGGATGGCCGTTCACCAGGATTCGCCTGCCGACGACGGCGGAATTGGCCGCGAACCGCCGCGTCCAGTAGCCGTGAGCGAGCATCACCACCGGGCTCGCGCCTGGAGCGAGGTCGTCGGCAGCCGCGACGGCCCGCCCGAGCACCGCTTTGACGCCGAGCACCTGGAACAGATTGCCGGACACCAACTCCACACGGGCGCGTTCGGTGGCGCCGCCATCCGAAACGTCGACCTCGGCTGACGATCGGGCGATGACGCCGTCGAAGGCCTGGGAGCGATCCCTCAGGTCCTTGTAGAGCGGATACGAGAAGACCGACTCGTTGCTGTCCGAGTGCGAGTGGCCGGGGAAGCTGGTCGAGACGTGGAAGACGACGAGCCCCGCCGGGTCGGCGACGTAAAGGGAGCGAAGGAGGATCTGGTCGATCAGGGAGAAGATGGCCGTGTTGGCGCCGATCCCCATCGCGAGCGAGAGGATGGCGACGACGGCAAACAGCGGCGCACGCCCGAGCGTGCGAACGGCGATCCGGATGTCAGTCCACATGTGCGGCTCCCAGCGAAGCTTCGCCCCAGACCATCAAGGTCGGCGAGCTCGAAGCTTCGCTGGGAGCCACGGCACGCCTTTTTCCGGGCCCCGCATCGGCGGGGCCGCCACGGCCGACGCCCGGCCGTTCCCCAAGCCGGGCGCAAGGATCGTGCCCGGGCGTGGAGACGCCGCAAGTTCCAGATTCCGCTCGCGATCCATGGGTCGGTCTGTCCGCCATCGGGCACGCGGCCTGTTCGGGATCGATTCATCGCGGTCCGGAAACGGACACCTCGTCCGGGCCGCGGCTGCGCGGCGCGCGCGGCTACTGCTTCACGAGCTCGACGCGACGGTTCTTCGCCTTCCCGTCCTCGGTGTCGTTCGAAGCGACCGGCGAGAGCGGGCCGACGCCGGAGGCCTTGAGGCGCGCGGCCGCGATCGCGTACTTGGTGACGAGCACCTGCACCACCGCCTCGGCGCGGGCCTGCGACAGCTTCATGTTCACGTCGAGCGGGCCGGCATTGTCGGTGTGGCCGACGACGTGCACGGAGAGCGCGGGGTTGGCCGCGAGCAGCTTGGCGATCTCGGCGATGGCCGCGTCGGACTCCGATTTGACGACCGCCTTCGCCGTGTCGAAGTAAATGCCGTAGATGGCGACGTGCCCGGCCGACGTGATATCGCTCGAGAGCGCTTCGGCGTTCGCGACGACGCTCTGGTCCATCGCCCCCTTCTCGACGATGAACAGCGTCCACTCACTGGTGATATAGGCGCTGACTTCGACCCAGGTCTCATGGCCGTTCTTGACCAGCTTCAGGAACGAGCTGCCGTCTCGATTGCTGACGAGCACCTGCCCGCCGATCGCCTTGCAGGCGTTCTCGTAGTTGCGCAGCACCTCGATCTGACTGGGCTCCTTCGCGCCGGACTTCAGCGTGTAGCGGATCTCGTAGGACTTCCCCTCGACGTCGATCGGATCGCGTCCCGGCCCCGGGAGGAACTTGTGCGTGCCGAACGCTTCCTCCGTGTACCGCTGGATGACGTAGCCCGGCATGCGAGTGAACAGCGGGTGGTCCTTGCCGCCCGCGACGTCCGCGTCCTGCGCGAGGGCGAGGGCGGGCGACAGCAGGCAGGCGGCGACGAGGACGAGGAGGAGACGATGACGGATGCGCATGATGACGGTTACCTCTCGGAGCCGGTCGTTACTGGTTGATGTGGACGACCTTGGCGGGAGCGAACCCGTTGAACCAGGTCGCCGACGCGTTGCTGTAGGCGCCGATGTCCTCGGAGTAGACGAGGTCGTCGAGCTGCAGCTCGGGCAGCGCCTCGGACTGCGAAATCGTGTCGAGCCCGTCGCAGGTCTGGCCGAACACCGCGCTCACCTCCGTCGGCCCCTTCCTGAACGATCGGAAGTGGTACGGGCAGTGGTCGAAGATGATGCCCGAGAACGTGTGGTACACGCTGTCGTCGATGTAGTAGCAGGCCCGCCCGTCGCGGACCGCCTTGCCGATGACGGTGGCGATCGAGGTCACGGCGGTCGCCACCATGAATCGCCCGGGTTCGGCGATGATCTCCATCTCCTTCGGGAACAGCCGGTCCACCTCGGCGTTGATCTTCCTGGCGAGCACGCTGAACGGCGGCACGTGCCGGTTGTAGCGGACCGGGAAGCCGCCGCCGATGTCGAGGACCTTCAGGTCGAACCCGCGCGACGACGCCTCGTTCATCACGGCGGCTGCCATGTTCAGCGACTGCACGTAGTTCTCGAAGTTCGTGCACTGGCTGCCGACGTGGAAGCTCAGCCCCTCGACCACAAGGCCGGCGTCCTGCGCCTCCTCGATGAGCGACACCGCCTCCCCGGGCTCGCAGCCGAACTTCGACGACAGCTCGACCATCGACCCGGTGTTCGGCACGCGAAGCCGCACGAGCAGCCCCGCGCTCGGCGCGTGCTCGGCAACCTTGCCGATCTCCGCCCGGTTGTCGAAGGTGACGAGCGGCTTGTACTTGTTCAGCTCCTCGAGCGTCTCCTTGGCCTTCACCGGGTTCGCGTAGACGATCTTGTCCCACACGAAGTCCTGGCGCTCCTTGGCCGGCCGCCGCCGGATCAGCTCGTAGACGAGCATGAACTCGGGGAAGGAGGCGACGTCGAAGCTCGCGCCCGCCTTGTAGAGCGTGTGCACGATCTCGGGCGCGGGATTCGCCTTGACGGCGTAGTAGGCCTGC
>PMKG01000327.1 GCA_003157675.1 Acidobacteriota bacterium | reverse complement strand
GCCGATGCTGGTCACGCTGCCGTTCGTGATGCTGCTCCTCGACTGGTGGCCGCTCGGACGCGCGGCGGGCCAGGCCTGGCGCTCGTGGCTCTTGCTTCTCCGGGAGAAGCTGCCCCTGTTCGGCCTGGCCGGGGCCTTCGCGGGCCTCGCTTTCTTCGCGCAGAAATGGGGCGGCGCGGTGGGCGGACTCCAGTCGTTCCCGCTGGCGGGACGCGTTGCCAACGCCTTGCATTCCGACGTCGCCTACATCGGGCAGATGTTCTGGCCGGTCGGCCTCGTCGCCTTCTATCCCTACCCGCAGGTCGTCGCGGTCTGGCCGGCCGTCGCCGCGCTCGTCGCGCTCTCCGCCGTCACGGTCACCGTCATGTGGGCGGCGCGCCGGCGTCCGTACCTGGCGGTGGGCTGGCTCTGGTACGTCGGGACGCTGTTCCCGGTGTCGGGTCTCGTGCAGGTGGGCAGTCACGCGATGGCCGACCGCTATACCTACGTGCCGCTCATCGGCCTCTTCGTCATGGTGGCGTGGGGCGCCGCCGAGCTGGCCGGGCGCGCGCGCCTGCGTGGAAAGGGCAAAGCTGAAGCCTTGCCCCGACGGATTTCTTGGAGCGGGGCGGCGGCGGGCTGCGCGGCGTGCGCCGTCGTGGCGGCCTGCGCCGTCGCGACCCGTGCCCAGGTCGGGACCTGGCAGGACAGCGTGGCGCTCTGGCAGCACGCGCTCGACGTGATGCCCGCCAACTACTATGCCCACAACGGTCTCGGCCTCGAGCTGAACAAACAGGGTCGGAACGCCGAAGCGAAGGCGCAGTTTGTCGAGGCCATCCGGCTGGCCCCGGGCTTTCCGAACGGCCATAACAACCTCGGGCTGATGCTCGCCGCCGAGAACCGGCCGGACGAGGCGATCGCCGAGTTCAGGAAAGCCCTCGACCTCAATCCCGATTACGTCCAGGCGCACATCAACCTCGGCAACGCCCTGCTGAGGACCCGCAAGACGGAGTCGGCGCTGGCGCAGTACGCCGAGGCCGTGCGTGTCGCGCCGGACTCGGCCGAAGCGCGGACGGACATGGGCAACGCCCTGCTCGAATCGGCGCAGCCGGATGCAGCGATCGAGCAGCTTCGCGAGGCGATCGCGCTCCATCCGGATTACGCGCCGGCTCACTACGACCTCGCCAACGCGCTGCAGGGAATCGGGCTCATGGGCGAAGCCGTTGACGAGTACCGAAAGGCGCTCGGCCTGCAACCCCAGGCGGATTCGGCCGAGACGCACAACAACCTCGGCGCCACGCTCCTGCGCATGGGGCGTTTCGACGAGGCGGCGGCCGAATTCAACGAGGCATTGCGACTCGAGCCGGGCTCCGCCCGCGCGCTCAATAACCTCGGAAACCTGCTGCTTCAGGGCGGGCACCCGGCGGCCGCGGCCGACAAGTATCGGGCGGCGGTCCTCCAGGCCCCCGCCGACCCGGACGCGCATATGAATCTCGGCAGCGCCCTGGCCGACCTCGGCCAACTGGACGATGCCGAGCGAGAGCAGCGCGCCGCGATCCGGTTGGCTCCAGAGTCCCCTTCCGCCCACTTCAATCTGGGCGACACCTTGAGTCGTCGCGCCAGGCTGGCAGAGGCGTTGGCTGAGTACGCGGAAACTCTCAGGCTCGAAGGTGGGACTCCCCAGGTCTATATCGCCATGGGTGCGACGCTGGAGCGCATGGGTCGGTCCGCGGAGGCGGCCGCGCAGTATCGCGCCGCCTTGCGGCTCGAACCGAACGAACCCGAGGCGTTGGCCGGTCTTGCGCGCGCGTCGGGTGCCAAGATCCGCTCGCCGCGAAGCGGGATGGAGCGCTGAAGGCCGAATGGCCCCCATCCGAGGAAGACTGCCCGCCCGCGTAGCCCCAGGCCGCCTCGGACTGCGTGATCCCTCTGCCCACCAGGTCGGCCATGCCCTTGTGTGACAGATAGCAGACGTGACTCGCTTGAGCTATGCTCGCGCCGGTTTCTCACGGAGACGCGACATGTCGAAGGCGACAAAGACGCAACCGAATCGTCCAGTCTCGCCGATTGGGTCCAGGTCTGGACCAGTTCCGTGCGGGGATGCAACCCCAACGGACTGGCGGCCCTGGCAGCTCGTCGCCATTATGAGCGCCGGGATGTTCGTGATCCTCGCCGTCATGGCTGCGCGTGTGGAAACGCCGACCGTGGACGAGTTCGCCCACCTTCCGGCCGGGTGTGTCTACTGGACACAGGGGAGACTCGATCTCTACGCGAAGAATCCGCCGCTGGTGAAGATGGCGATGGCACTTCCGGTAGTGGCGGCGGGTGCTGTCGTGCCAGCGCTGCAACGCCCTCCGGATGCCTGGACGCCGTGGCTTTACGGCTATGACTTCCTTGTCGCGAATGAGGCTCGATATCTCTCGCTCTTCTGGTTGGCGAGACTCGTCCCCGTTCTGTTCGTCGTCCTGACGGGTTGGCTGCTCTACTTGTGGGTTCGCCAGCTGTTCGGCGTCCCCGCGGCATCCATCACCGCCGCGCTTTTCTTCCTTAATCCGAATGTGCTGGCCCATGGTCACCTCGCCACGGTGGATGCTGGCGGCATGTTTGCCATCTTCCTGGCGAGCTATGCGCTGCACCGGGCTTATCGTCGACCGACTGGCATTCGGTTGGCCCTCGCTGGTGCTGCGTTCGGCATGGCACTCCTGGCGAAGTTCAGCGCCGTTCTTCTGCTTCCCGTGATCGTGGTCATCGTCTTTGTTCAGCGTTGGCGTATGTGGCGGCGTGTTGCCATCGACAGTCTCTGCCTCTTTACTGCTGCCTGGCTCGTCCTCAATGTGGGGATGGGATTTCGTGGGAGTTTCACCCGGCTGGGGGAGTTCAAGCTCGTCTCCTCGTTCGGCGCGACTCTGCAGTCTGCCTTGCCTGCTTCTCTACCCATCCTATTGCCCGCAGATTGGGTTGGCGGCTTCGACCAACAGAAACTCGACACCGAGCAAGGAGAATTCGGGAACTACCTGTTCGGCGAATGGTCGGAACGAGGGTGGTGGTACTACAATCTCGTCGCCTTCGTCGTGAAGAACCCCTTGCCGCTGTTGGGGCTGATGCTCGTGTCTCCCTGGTTCTGGCGACCGTCAAAACAAGGCCGGGGAGCCCTTCTCGAGATCGCACTCCCCCTGATGGTGTTCTTGGGCGGAATGATGGCGTTCAATCGTCTGAATATCGGAGTTCGGTACCTCCTGCCGTTGTTCCCATTCGTCTTCGTGCTGCCAGCCGCCACGTGGGCGCACCGCTCACGCTGGCGAGCCTGGCTCGCGGGCGTCGTGCTCTTCGCCCATGTCGTCATTGCCATCGTGGTGTTTCCTGACTACCTGTCGTATTTCAATCTGGCGGCAGGCGGACCCGCTGGAGGCCATCGAGTCCTTCTCGACTCCAATCTCGACTGGGGGCAAGACCTTTACCGCTTGCCTTCGGCGCTCCGAGAACTGGGAGTCACAGGAAAGATCGGCCTGCTGTACTTCGGCCACGTCCATCCGCGCCTGTACGGCATCGATTACGAGTTGGCGCCGTCGAGTCCGGCGGAAGGGGTCTTCGCTATCAGCTTGCAGTATCTAATGGGTGGCTCCTACGTGGCGACGACTCCCGATTGGGCGTTCTCCGTCGTTGAGTCGTCCCATGCGGCTTGGCTCCGGGATTACGAGCCTGTCGCGAAAGCCGGCTCTATCTGGATCTTCGACACCCGGGGCAAACTGAAGGGCCCTGGGAGGCCGCACAACTCTCTTTGAACTCCCCGAGCGCGCACTACAATGAAGGCCGCAGCCATGAAGACGTCGACGCTCAGGACCGTGGACCGTGTGTTCGGCGTGCCTTCGTGCGCGCTGCTCACGCTGCACAGGCGCATGTTCGGACGCCGGCCGGAGGGCCCCGTCCGGCGGATCCTGTTCGTGAAGCTCGCCGAGCAGGGATCGACCGTCCTGGCGGAGACGGCGATCTGTGACGCCATCGCCCGCGTCGGCCGGGACAACGTCTTCTTCCTCGTCTTCACCGAGAACCGCTTCATCCTCGACGTGATGGGCCTCGTTCCCGGGGACCACGTCGTCACGCTGGACGCCTCGTCGCTGCCGGTCGTCGTCCGGTCGACGCTCCAGGCGCTTCGGCGCCTTCGGGCACTCCATATCGACACGGCGATCGACCTCGAGTTCTTCGCCCGCTCGTCGGCGATCCTGGCCTACATGAGCGGCGCCACCCGCCGCGTCGGCCTGCACGCCTACGAGGGGGCGGGCCCGTGGCGAGGCGACCTGCTCACGCATCGCCTGAACTACAACCCGTACATCCACACGGGCGACCTGTTCCACCTGTTCGTGGCTGCGCTCGACCAGCCGCCCGACCAATTCCCCGCGTATCCCGCGAAGCCGCCGGTTGCATACGAACGAACCTCGGGGCCGCGTCCCGCTGCGCCTGCCGACCTCACGGCGGTCGAGGGCATGCTGCGCGAGTGGACGGGCAGTGCCACGGCGCCGCCGATCGTCCTGCTCAACGCGAACTGCGGCGACCTCGTGCCGCTGCGGCGGTGGGCCGAGGACCGGTACATCGAGCTGGCGCGCCGCCTGCTCGACGCGCGAGAGGACCTGCGCATCGTCTTCACCGGCCGGCCGGACGAGGCCCCGGGGGCGGAGCGTCTGGCCCGGGCCGTGGCGTCGCCGCGGTGCGTGTCGCTTGCGGGCCGCACCACGCTCGGCCAGTTGCTGGCGCTGTATTCACTCTCCCAGGTTCTCGTGACCAACGACAGCGGGCCGGCTCACTTCGCCACGCTGACGCCGATCGACGTGGTGACGCTCTTCGGCCCCGAGACGCCGGCCCTGTTCGCCGCGCGGACCCCGCGCAACCACGTGCTGTGGGCCGGCCTGGCCTGCAGCCCCTGCGTGAGCGCCTTCAACAACCGCCTCTCCGACTGCCGCGACAATCTCTGCATGCAGCGGATCCCGGTGGACGACGTGCTCGCGGAGACGCTCGCGGCGCTTGCCAGGCGCCTCCGCTGACGCCGGGCGGGCGCCGACTTTCGGACTCACCACGTCCCCTATTGGTCCTCGTTCCATGTTCCGGCGGTTTCTGTTGACACCCTCCAGCTGATGTGATGAAATCCCGACGATTTTCCGCCAGGTAGCCGAACTCCTCGGCACGTGTCGTCGCTTGGCGTCTTGAAGATTCCGGAACTGAAAAACGAGTGAGTTGT
Source organism: Acidobacteriota bacterium (assembly GCA_003157675.1). Taxonomy (GTDB): domain Bacteria; phylum Acidobacteriota; class Vicinamibacteria; order Vicinamibacterales; family Fen-181; genus FEN-299. Next base: position 3,960 of record PMKG01000327.1, on the reverse strand, counting down.
AGTGTCCGTCGGGGTGTCGATTTTCTCTGTCGCCCCCTTTCCCGCGCCTGGCTCGGCGCACCTGTCGTCACTGTCTCTCGGCTCGGCTCGGTCGGCTCGGTCGTTGAGGGGTACCCCTACCTGTTGTTTGGCGCTTGCTCTTGGTGAGTCCGTCGGGTGGGCGGCTCGCCAGCGCCATGAGGAGGACCGATGATACAAGGCTCGTACAAGTCCGTGCTGGCGATCGTCGTGGTCGCACTGCTGGCCATGACCGGTTCGCTGGCCTATGGTCAGGGTGGTGCCACCACCTCCAGCCTGACCGGCGTCGTCACCGACTCGACCGGTGGCGTCATCCCGGGCGCTGACGTTGTTGCGAAGAACAATGCGACGTCTGGCGAGTTCCGCTCGGTGACCGACGCGACGGGGACGTTCACGCTCCCGTCGGTGCCGCCGGGTGCCTACACCGTGACCATCACGCTGATGGGATTCAAGACGGTGGTCCTGCCGGACGTCCAGTTGATTGCCGCGCAGCCGGCCCGCGTCAAGGTCACCCTTGAAGTCGGCCAGCTCCAGGAAACCGTGACCGTCACGGGCGCGACCGAAATCGTGCAGGCCGAGTCGTCCTCGGTTGCGACGACGCTCTCGACCAAGCAGATCAGCACGGTCCCGCTGCCGACCCGCAACACGCTGGACTTCGTCGCCTCTCTGCCCGGCGTCAACGTCACGGGCAGCATCCGTGGCGCGACGGTGATGGGCCTGCAGGCGAGCGCGACCAACATCACGATCGACGGCATCAACGTCCAGGACAACTACCTGAAGTCGAGTGACGGTTTCTTCGCGCGCATCAACCCCCGTATGGACGCGGTCGAGGAGGTCACGGCCTCCACCGCGAACCCGGGCGCGGAAAGCGCGGGCCAGGGCGCGGTGCAGATCCGGTTCGTCACCCGCTCCGGGACGAACAAGTTCCAGGGCAGCGCGTACGAGTACATGCGGCGCCCGAGCTTCAACACCAACTACTGGTTCAACATCCAGCAGAGCCTGCCGAAGGAACTGGTGAAGCTCGACACGTACGGCGGCCGCATCGGCGGCCCGATCAAGAAGGACAAGCTGTTCTTCTTCTTCAACTACGAGCAGACCGTACAGCCCGGCACGCAGTCGCGGTCCCGCACGATGCTGACCGCGGCGGCCAGCACCGGCACCTTCACGTGGAACTCGACGAGCACGACCGGTCTGCCGACCGGTGTGACCTGCACCGGTACCACGTGCAGCCTGAGCCTGCTCTCGCTCGCGGCGAACCAGACGATCCCTCAGACCTCGACGACCGACCCGCTGACGGCCCAGGTGCTGGCGGCGTTGCAGACGGCGGCTGGGCAGGGGACGATCATCGCGAACACCGGCAACCCGATCACCGAGCAGCTCAACTTCTTCAACCCATACACCGGGACTCGTCGGTACCCGACGACGCGTATCGACTACAACATCACCAGCAAACACCGGGTTGGCGTGTCGTACTACTTCCAGCAGTTCCTTTCGCAGCCAGACACGCTGAACACCTATGACTCGAGATTCCCCGGGTTCCCGGTTCCCGCCGGGCAGAACTCGAACCGGTGGTCGTGGATGGCGAACTGGCGCTGGACCGTGTCGGCGAACATGGTCAACGAGGTGCGCGGTGGTCTGACCGGCGGCCCGGTCGTGTTCGGCGCCGGCATCACACCGGCCGCCATGACAGCGGATGGAGGGCCCTTCGCGGGATGGGGCGGCTACGTCCCGTATCCGTCGACGACTTTGATCAGCCAGATGTTCACGGGCACCGCGGGCAGCACCCGCGACGCGCCCACGCAGGTCATCGAGGACACCTTCAGCTGGCTGAAGGGGAAGCACAGCATCAACGTGGGGGCATCGTGGACGAGGGTCGGCCTCAACTACATCAGCACCCAGAACCCGGTCCCGTATCTGTACTTCTCGCGCGCGCACCTCGTCCCGGCGAGCGGGATGTTCTCGAGCACGAACTTCCCGGGTTCTTCGTCGACCGACCTGACCAACGCGCGTAACCTCTACGCGTTCCTCACGGGGCGCCTCACCTACATCTACCAGAACGCGTACCTCAATGGGTCCGGGCAGTACGTGAACCTCGGGAACGCGACGCAGAAGGCGCACGAGCCCGAGATAGGCTTCTACGCCCAGGACAGCTGGAAGGTCAGGCCCGACCTGACGATCAGCTACGGCATCCGCTACGAGCTGCAGATGCCGTTCATCATGGATAACGCCTACTACTCACGCCCGCTGACCTACTGCAACAACTACGGTCCCTCCGGATGTCAGGCTGACGGCCTCACCGCGAACCTGTTCGCGCCGGGCTCGCTGACCGCGACCAATCCGGTCACCCTCATGCGGGCGTTCGCGCCGAACGAGTCAGCCTACAACGCGCCCAAGAAGAACTGGGCGCCGAGCTTCGGCGTCGCGTGGCGGCCGCACATCGCCAGCAACGGCTGGCTCGAGAAGATCCTGAGCGCGGACCCAGTCATCCGTGCCGGGTACTCGAAGGCCTACACCCGTGAAGGGATCGCCGCCGTGTCCGGGATTTACGGCGCCAACCAGGGCGGATCGTACAGCACGCAGCGCGGCATGAGCCTCGGCAACCTGGTGACCAGCAACAGCCTGCTTCCGTTGCTGCTGCGGAACGGGCTCAGCCAGCTCGGACCGGCCGCGTATCCGACGTCGCCGACCTACCCGCTTGGGATCTCGACGGCCAACAGCACCAACGACTTCTACCCGAACTCGCAGACACCGTACGCGCACACCTTCAACGTGAGCTTCCAGCGCACGCTGGGCAAGAACATGGCGGTGGACGTCCGGTACGTCGGCACCCGCAACTACGGCGGGTGGTGGATCGGCGGACGGAACCTGAACGAGTTCAACACCGTCGAGAACGGGTTCCTGGACGAGTTCAAGCTCGCGCAGACCAACCTGGCCAAGAACGTGGCGTTTTATCCCACCACCGACAACAGGCACAACAGTTACGCCTACACGGGGATAGCGGGCACGTCTCCGCTGCCGATCATGCTGGCGTGGCTCAACGGGTCAACCGCGACGACCACCACGTCGGCCTACTCTGGCTCGGCGTGGTATAACTCGACGCTCGACGGCTACCTCGCGAAGATGAACCCGGCGCCGCAGAGCTTCGCGTCGTACCTGCAGACGGCGAGCTCGGCGTATGCGACCAACGCGGCCAATGCCCATCTGCCGTCCAACTTCTTCATCATCAACCCGCAGGTGTCGAGCGGCGGCACGTGGGTGACCGGGCGGCCGGAAGACTCGATCAACAACAAGTACGACGCAATGCAGATTGAGTTGCGTCGCCGCATGTCTGGCGGCCTGCTCATCCAGGGCAGCTACCAGTACATCATGCGCAGCACAACCACGAACTTCTACACGCTCCGTACACTGGGTCAGTACTCGAACACGGCAGCGGCGCACCACTCGCTCAAGATCAACTGGGCGTACGAGCTGCCCTTCGGCCAGGGCAAACCGGTCCTGGGCGGTGTCGGGCGGCTGGGCCAGATGCTCGTGGGCGGGTGGTCGTTCGACGGCAACCTCCGTGCCCAGAGCGGCAACGTCCTCGACTTCGGAAACGTGCGCCTGGTGGGGATGACCGACCAGCAGCTGCAGGACGAGTACTATCTGCGGTTCGTGAAGGACAACGCAGGTGTGACCCACGTCTACATGCTGCCTGACGACATCATCCAGAACACCATCAAGGCGTACAGCGTCAGCGCGACCTCGACGACGGGCTACGGTTCGCTCGGGGCGCCGACCGGCCGGTACTTCGAACCGATCAGCGCCGCCGATCCGCTCGGCAACCCGACCGGTTGCATCAGCGGGTACAGCACGATGTGCACCGGCAACGTGCCGATCCATCACTACGTCACGGGTCCGGCGTTCTTCCGCACGGACATCGGCGTCAGCAAGCGCATCGACTTC
>PMKG01000093.1 GCA_003157675.1 Acidobacteriota bacterium | reverse complement strand
GCCGGGGAAGCCCACGATGAACGTCGTCCGCAGGGCCACGCCGGGGATGGTCGCACGGATCTTCTGGATGAGTCGGTCGTAGCTGGCCCGGGTGCCGGGCCGACGCATCCGCTTCAGGACCGAATCCGATGCGTGCTGGAGCGGCAGGTCCACGTACTTGCAAACCTTGTCGCATTCGGCCATCGCGGTCAGCGTTTCGGTGGTGATGGTCGTCGGGTAGAGATAGAGCACCCTGATCCATTCGAGCCCCTCCATGGCGTTGAGCTGCCGCAGGAGGCGCGCCAGCGCCCCGCGCTCGCCGCGATCGTTGCCGTAGAAGGTGCTGTCCTGCGAGATGAGGATCAGTTCCTTCACGCCCCGGGCCGCCAGACGCTCCGCCTCGCGCACGATCGACCGGACCGGCCGGCTCCGATACGAGCCGCGCAGGCGCGGGATGATGCAGAAGGAGCACTTGTAGTTGCAACCCTCGGCGATCTTCACGTAGGCGAGGTGCGAGGGGGTGGTGAGGATACGGGGGGTGAGGTCGGAGTAGAGATACGTTGGTTTCGTCTCACTCTTCCGGTAGAGCTGTACTGCTTGCGCACCGGACGCCGCTGCCTGCCCGTCGTTCAGGCGCGGCAGGGCGCCAGTCCTGCCATCCAGTGCTTCGACAATCTTCGGCACCTCGCCGGTGCCGAGGACGACGTCGATCTCCGGGATCTCGGCGCGCAGCTCGTTGCGGTAGCGCTCGGCCATGCAGCCGGTGACCACCAGGCGCCCGCACCTGCCGCCCGTCTTGTGCGCCGCCATCTCGAGAATCGCCGCGACCGACTCCTCCCGGGCCGACTCGATGAACGCGCACGTGTTGACGACGAGGACGTCCGCCTCGGCGGCATCGGCCGTGAGCGTGTGACCGGCCTGCTGCGCGAGGCCGAGCATCACCTCCGAGTCCACGAGGTTCTTGGGGCAGCCGAGCGAGACGAGGCCAATCTTCATAGGCTCAAGGCTAACGGCTCAGGGCTCAAGGCTCACGCACGGATCGGACTGCAGGATCGCGTCGAAGCGCTGTCGTGCCGCCGCAGTCTTCTCGAGCGACTCGCGCGGGGTGCTCGTGCTGCCCAATTCGAACACCAGCGCGCCCTCGTACCCCACCTTCTGGAGCGACATCAATCCCGTCGCCCAGTCGAGCCGTCCGTCGAACGGCACCAGGTGATCGTCGCGCCGCCCCCTGTTGTCGTGCACGTGCGTCGTCACCAGCTCACCCGAGACGACGTCGATGGCGTCGGCGAGGTCGCCCATGAGCGCCGCATGGCCCATGTCCAGGCAGATGCCCGCGCCGGCCGCAGGCCGATCGACGTCTTCCTCGATGAGCCGCACCAGCTGTTCGGGCGTCGACAGGGCGTTCGGGATGACCTCGACCGCCACCTGCACGCCGAGCGGCGAGGCCGCCGCCGCGATCTCCTCGAGGCTGCGAAGCGCGGCGGCGGGAGAGTTGTCCCCGGCCGACGACAGGACGTCCGGGATGCCGAGGTGGACCACCAGGAACCGGAACGGGATCGTCCGGGCTACCTCGAGCGCTGCCAGGCACTCCGCCACCGCCCGCTGGCGTGCCGTCTCCTCGGCCGCGGCCGTCGACAGCAGCCGACCCCACCGGCCGTTCTCGATCCGCTCCACCATGGGCGCGTGCATCGAGTGCAGGCTCAGGCCCGCGTCAGAGAGCGCGCGGCCGATCGCCTCGACGGCCGACGGCTCGTCGTAGTCGAAATGCCCGCGCGTCGCGAACAGCTCGATCTCGCGGAAGCCGAATTCGGCGAGCTCGGCGAGGTGCTCGGGCCGGAGCGGGCGGTCGTGGTAGAGATGGGTCGAGATTCCGTAACGCACGGCGCGACTGCGATCCTCTGTGGAACGGGTGGACACCCTATCTTAGCGCACCTACCGGAGCGCCTCGACGAAGGTGGCGAGCAGGTCCCACAGGCGGCCGAAGCGCGGGTAGCGCTCGAGGTTGCGCCGCACGTTGCGCAGCGTACGCGGCATGTACTGGATGTAGACCGGGTTCTGCCTGGTCGTCGTCTGGTAGCCGAACGTGCCGAGCGCCTTGAGATTGCGCTGGAGCGACATCAGGTCGAACCGGCGCCTGAAGTCGGCGTGGTACGCCCGCGACACGGCCGTGTCGTCCTGCCGGTCGCCCTGGCGACGGAGGGCGAGGAAGAACGCGACGAGTTCGTCGACGGTCTCCTCCGCGAAGTCCACGTACGAATCCCGCAGGAGCGACGCCAGGTCGTAGGTGTCCGGCCCGAGCCGCGCGTCCTGGAAGTCGATGATATAGAGCACGCCGCGGTGGGGCATCAGGTTGCGGCTGTGGTAGTCGCGGTGGCACAGCACGTGCGGCTCGCCGGAGAGTTCCTCGACGATCGGTCGCCATTCCGCGCGGATCGCGTCCCGCGTGGCCGACGGCACCTGGACTCCACGGTAGGCCTCGATGAAGTGCTTCACGAAGAACTCGAGCTCCCACGTCAGCTTCTCGACATCGAAGGCGAGGGTGTACGGCGTGAAGCGATTGGACGAGAGTTCCGCGCCCCGCCGCTGCAGCACCTCGATGAAGCCGACGGCCTGGCGGTACAGCGCGGCGTGCTCTCCGGGAGAGGCCACCCCGAGGTGCGCCTGCATCGTGACGTCGCCCAGGTCCTGCAGCCTGAGCAGGCCGAGATCGTCGGCGTGATCGAAGATCGCCGGCACCGGCAGCGGCACCCGATCGAGCAGGGCCGCGACGTTTACAAACGACAACGTCTCGTAGCGAAACGGCACCGCGTAGAGCGCCAGGACCGAGGTCGCCCCGGACGGGTCGAACAATCGGAAGTAGCGACGGTCGGACGCATCCCCGGTCAGCGGCACGATGCGGGTGGCCTCGCGGTCGAGGCCGCGGCGCGCGAGATACGCGGCGATCGGTTCGGGAACGGGCACGGCGGTGGGATGGGCGTTGAGACTCATGGCAGTGTTGTCCGATCGATCGGGGCCAGAAGGAGATCGCCGACCACGTCGTCACCCGGCTCGGCAGGGCAACGCCCAACGGGCACGACCGCTTTCCGCTGCCAGCGGGCGCCGGCCGGCACGCGGACGCCGTCGGTGACGATGCACTCGGTCAGCGCGGCGTCTTCGCCGACCGTCACATCGTCCCACAGAATGGTGCGAACGAGGCGGGCCGACGGGGCGACCTCGCAGCGCGTGCCCGACAGCGGCGAGCCGGGAACGACCGGTTCATCGGCCGCCGCGCGCGCGAACGCCAGCGACGTGGCCAGGTAATCGGCCGGCGTCCCGATGTCGGAGAACGACGCGCGCGTCGTCACGGCCCGGATGCAGCCCGGGTCGGACGCGATGAGCCCCGGGTACCACCTGTTGATCGACTCGGCCGGCTCGCCGTCGGGAAGCCCCGCGAACGCGGTGGCCTCGACCACCTGCACGCCGATGAAGTGCCACGACGGCCTGTGGCTGCCACGGCCGACGAAGCCGGTCACCGCGCCATCGTCGCCGACGAGCACGCCGCCGTAGCGGCCCGGCTCGATGTTGGGGACCACGGCGAGCGTCACCCGCGCGCCCGAACGCTCGTGACGCTCGACCAGGCCGATGAGGGGCAGGTTGGTGAGCGTGTCGCCGTTGACGACGAGAAAGCGGTCCGCGGCGACGAGCGGCAGCGCGTGCCGCGGGCCGCCGGCCGACCCGAGGACGGGGTCCTCCCACGAATACCGCACGCGGAGGCCGAGATCGGCGCCGTCCCCGACCACGGCACAGATCGTCTCGGGCAGATGGTGCAGGTTGAGCACGGCGTCGGCGACGCCCTGGGCGGACAGCCACCGGAGAATCCGGCGGATGAGCGGCTCGCCAGCCACCGGCACGGCCGGCTTGGCCCGCATCGACGACAGCGGGCGCAGCCGCGTGCCCAGGCCGGCGGTCAGGAGCAGCGCGGGCAGCATGTCGCCTACTCTTCGAACACCATGTCCCCGACCGGCCTGCCGGCGGCGGCGCAGTGCCGGACGTAGAGCCCGCGGTAGGAATCGACGAGGTAGTCGGCCGGGGTCCGGCCCAGGTCGACCGTGATCGTCTCGATGGCCTGCTCGCTCCCCTCGATCTCCACGAACGTGCCGATCGGCGTCTCGTCGAGGGCGATGATCGCGTCGAGGGCGCCGAACTCCTCTCGGTACTTCTCGTAGCGGAACCACACGGTGAAGCCAAGCTGCTCGAGGATGTACCGCATCGTCTCGCCGTCGGCGACGACCGTCTCGCGCTCCTCGCGGAGCTTGAAGGGCGACGGCTGGACGGGGCCCTTGTAGGTGAGCAGACTGCGCCCCTGCTCCGTCCGGACGCGCAGCACCGAGCGCCGGTTGCGCAGGCGTTCGTCGGCGGTGTCGAGCAGGCAGTCCTCCTGCAGCCGGCGTCCCCTGAGGAGCGTCGCCCGGGTCCGGAGGATCGCGTCGCGCGCCTCGGCGGCGCTCGCAAACTGCAGCTTGATCTCGCGTTCCAGCGAGCTGGTGCTCATCGCGCCTCCCGGTTACGTCACACGGCCGCCAAAGGATAGCCCCTGCAGCCGTGCCGCGTCGACTGCCTTCGAGAAGACCATGACCTTGAGCGTGCTGCCCATCCCGCCCGGCAGCAGCAGCGTCTTGAGCGCCAGCCGGCGCCGGGCCTCGTCGGGCGACGCCGGCCCGCTCGAGAGCGCCGGCCCGGCGAGACCGAGCAGGAAGTAGGTCTGATCCACGCCGCCGAGCAGGCGCAGCCCGGC
>PMKG01000149.1 GCA_003157675.1 Acidobacteriota bacterium | reverse complement strand
CCCGCGTTGCCGGCCGGGTCGGTCATCATGTCGTCGGCCGCGGCGTGGATCACGAGCGACGTGCCGCCGCCGGCGAACACCGAGTGCGTGTCCTCACCGAGCGTGACCTGGGAGTTGACGATCGTGGCCCGGACGGTCCCGTCGGCGCCGACCGTGAAGTTGCTCATGTCACCGGCGTGGGCGCCCATCGGGTTGCGCAGCCCATGCATCTTGGCGTCGGGATTGAAATGCGGCCCGGCCGTGGCGAACGGCGGCTCGCACTTCGCCGCCTGGTGGATATGGAAGGCGTGCTCCCCGGGGGGCAGCCCCTTCAAGTCCAGGGCGATCGACACGCCGCCGCCCGGCGCCGGCGACAAGGTCGCCGTGCCCACCGACTCGCCCTGCAGGTTCCTGAGCGTCACGGTCACGGCTTGCGGCTGAGCGGCGAGCGGCAGGACGGCCGCCACGCACGCGACGAGCAGACCGGTCATCACGAGCTTCATACGAAACCTCCGCAAAGGTGTGTTTCCGGGTTGAGTCCAGAATACGCCCCCCCGAGGCCGGTGTCGAACCCGCCGATGGAACGCGGGCCCGGTCGTTTCCGTCTATCCCGAAAGACGGGAGGGGCCCATGTTTGCCGAAGAAACGGTCCGCGACGTTCGTGTCGGCCTCCGGATGCTGGCCAAGGAGCGGGGCTTCTGCGCGCTCGCCACGGTCGTGCTGGCCCTGGGCATTGCGGCCGTCACTACGCAGTTCAGCATGGTCAACGGCATCATGCTGCGCGGCTTCTCCTTCCCCAACGCCAGACGGCTCGCCGACGTCCGCTTCATCGACCCGACCACGCGGACCGTCTTCGGCGCCAACTCGCAGACGTCGGCGATGGACTTCGAAGAGTTCCTGCCGGCGCAGACGTCGTTCGAGCTGATGACCGGCTACCTCAACGGGTCGACCGTCAACGTGACGGTCCGGCGCCAGCCGCGACGCTACACCGGGGCTTACGTCACCGAGACGTTCCTGCGGGTGCTCGGCGTGACCCCGTTCAAGGGCCGCGACTTCACCGCCGCCGACAACAAGCCGGGCGCCGAGAAGGTGGCGCTCATCGGCTACGGCATCTGGCAGCGGGACTTCGGCGGCGCGCCGGACGTGATTGGCCTGTCGGTGCGCCTCAACGGCAAGCCGACGACCATCATCGGCATCATGCCTCCCGGCTTCGCGTTCCCGTCCAACGAGGAACTGTGGATCCCGCTCTACAGCGAGTACCCGGTGCGTCCGCGCAACGACCCCCAGGCCAACAATCCGTCCGTCATCGGCCTGTTGAAGCCGGGCGTCCCCTTCGAACAGGCACAGGTGGAGTTCGACCGTTTCGCCAAGCGCTTCGCGGCGGCCTACCCGGAGACGAACAAGGCGTTCAACCAGGCGGACGTCGAGCCGCTCATCAACCAGTTCACCGGCGTCCAGCTCCGCGGCATGATGTGGACGATGCTGGCCTTCTGCGTCGGGGTGCTGCTCATCGCCTGCGTCAACGTGATGAACATGCAATTCGCCCGCGCGACACTGCGCGCGCGGGAACTGGCCGTGCGCTCGGCCATCGGTGCGACCCGGAGCCGCCTGATCCGGCAAATGGTCACCGAGAGCGCGCTGCTCGCCGGCGCCGGCGCGGTCATCGGGATCGGGCTCGCCTATTGGTCGCTCGACTGGCTGTCGGCCACGCTGCGGAACATGGACAACCCGCCCCCGTCGTGGATGACGTTCGAGCTGGACCTCCCCGCGCTCGCCTGCACGGTGGGCGCGACGGTGGTCGCCGCGCTGATGTCGGGCCTGCTGCCGGCCTGGATGGCCTCCCGCGCGCGGGTGGTGGACGTGCTGCGCGAGGGCGGACGCGGCAACACCGGCCACGGCGTCGGCCTGGTCACGCGCGGGCTGGTGGTCGTGCAGATCGTCGTCACCTGCGTGCTGCTCATCGGGTCGCTGCTGCAACTCCGGTCGATCCTCAACCAGCAGGACATCGATTACGGATACGACACCGCCGGCGTCATGTCCGCGCGGGTGGGGTTGATGGAGGGCGACTACCCGACCTCCGAATCGCGGCGCCTCATCTACGACCGCCTGCTGCGGGAGCTCAACGCCTCCGGGCAGTTCGAGTCGGCCGCGTTGTCCAGCCGGCTGCGGATGGTCTTTGCCGGCGCCTCCCCCATCGAGATCGAAGGCAAGACCTACCAGGAGAAACGCGACCGCCCGACGACCAACTTCGAGCAGGTCAGCGGCAGCTTCTTCCAGACGATCGGGCAGAAGCTCCTCGAGGGCCGCGCCTTCTCGGACGACGACCTGGACACCAAGCAGCCGGTCGCCATCGTCAATGCGGCGTTCGCGCGGAAGCACTTCGGCGCCGCCAGCCCGATCGGCAGGCGGTTTCGCACGGGAGACGGGGTGAGCGGGCCCTACAGCCCGTGGCGATCGATCGTCGGCGTCGTTTCCACGGTGCGGATGATGGGCCCGTTCAACAACCCGAACGTGGACGATTCGGGCTTCTACGTCCCGTTCTATGCCTCGCCGACCGGCCCGGCGCCGGCCGCGCCGATCGCCCTCCAGTTCACGACCATCGTGGTCAGGCCGCACCCTGGACAGCAGCCCGAGGCCCTCCTGGGGACGCTGCGCCGCGAGGTGAACCGGATCGATCCGAACCTGCCCCTCTACTTCGAGGGCACGCCGAAGAAGAACATCGCCATATTCGTCGCGGCCAACTGGATCATCGCGACGATGTTCACCGTGTTCGGCGTAGTGGCGATCGTGCTCGCCGCGGTGGGCATCTTCGGCGTGATGTCGTTCTCGGTGAACCAGCGGCGGCAGGAATTCGGCGTGCGGATGGCGCTCGGCGCCGACAAGGCCCGCATCCTCGGCATGGTCCTGCGGCAGGGGTCCCGGCAGATCGTCGTCGGCCTCTCGGCCGGCCTCGGGCTGGCGCTCGCGATCGCGGCGCTCGGCCGCGACGCCATCGGCAGCATACTCATCGGCGTGAGCGCGCTCGACCCGCTCACCTACGGCGCCGTCACGGCGCTCATCGCGGCGGTGTCGCTCGTTGCCGTGCTGGTGCCGGCGCGGCGGGCCACGCGCGTCGACCCGGTGGTGGCCCTGCGGGCCGAGTAACCGTCGTTCGGCGCCCTATTGCCGCCGCGCGTCGAGCGGGCCTTTGGCCGTGTCGAGACGCAACTGCCCCGCCTCTCCGAATGTGAGGCGCACGAACGTCGCCCCTCGATAGGTGTAGAACACCCAGACCGACGGCGACTCGGGGACGAGCGGCACCGCGGCCGGTGTCAGGACCCGGAAGCCCAGCAGGCGCCGCGGTCCCCAAATCAGTTGCAGGACCGGCCCGCCCTTCTCGAAACGCGCGCGCACGGTCACGGCCGGATCGCCCTGGACGATCCCGATTCCGAGCGGCTCGAACCGCTGGAACTCCCCGAACTGGTTCCGCCACCCGTTCCACAGCCTCGTCTGGTTGCCCTGCACCACCTCGAACGGCCGCTGGTCGTCGAAGGCCTCGAAGAAGGGCCTGAAGTTGCCCTTCGACGCCTCACCCAGCATCGCGAGCGACTGGGTCTCGCGTTCGATGAGCGGTCCCTCGGGCGGCGTGATGGCTCCCAGCGCGCCGAACAGCGCGGGGTCGTCCGACTCGGCTTCGAGGCCCACCGGCGTGGCCCGCACGGTCACGCGACCGCCGGCGGCGAGCGCGTACTGACCCGCGAGCGCTTCCCGCTGGCTCACGGCAACTGGAACCCCGACCGGCGGCATCGCGACCGGCACGTCGCCGAACACGAGCGCATCGAGTTCACGCGGCGCCAGCTGGGTGGCCGGGATCGACGGCTGGTTGGTCATCGCGATGATGACGACCTTCTCGTCGACGTAGCGGCGAACGTCGGTGAAGAAGTACCCGTTGCCACCGTTGTGCTCGATGACGGTCGTTCCGCGGCGCGTGGTCTGCACGCTCCAGCCGTAGCCATACCGCTCGCCGCGCGCCGAGGGCACGTGTCCCGCCTGGAACTTCTTCACCTCGTCGGCCGACAGCACGGTGCCGGCCTCGAGCGCGAGATGCCAGCGGTAGAGGTCGTCGAGGCTCGAATGGATGCCACCGTTGCCCCGTAAGTACCACCCCGGGCCGTCGTCCCGCCACCCGTTCTTGTAGACGCGGCCCCACGGCTTTCCGTCGGCCGTGTACCCCACGGGCAGCCGCGAGAGCGGCCATCCGGGAGCGAGATAACCGGTGTCCTTCAGCCCCGCCGGCAGCAGGACGTGCTCGCGCAGGTAGGTTTCGTACCCCGTTCCGGCCACGCGTTCGACGATGGCCGGCGCGAGGCTGTACCCCTCGTTGGAGTATTCGAATCGCTCGCCCGGCTTGGAGGCCAGAGGGGCTGCGAGCACTTTGGCCACGAGCGTGTCCCTGTCGATCGGATCGTCGTCGCGCCCGCCGAAGTCGCCGGACAGCCCCGCGGTGTGGGTGAGCAGTTGGTGGATGGTGATGGCCGACTTGTCGGGCGGCACCCCCGGCAGGTACTTGGCGATCGGGTCGGAGACGCTCAGCTTCCCTTCCATCTCCAACTTCAGGATCGCCGCGGCCGTGAACTGCTTCGTCACCGAACCGATACAGGACACCATGTCGGTGGTGTACGGCCGGTTCGCCTCCCGGTCGGCCAGTCCGTAGGCCTTCTTCAAGAGCACGGTGCCGTCTTTCGCCACCAGCACCGCGCCCGAATACCCGTAGGGCACGAGTCGCGACAGATACTGGTCCAGCCGCGCGCCAATGTCACCGAGCACGACATCGCCGGCCGGCTGCGCGATGCCCGGGACTCCGCAGAGAGACAACGCGACCGCCGACACGACCATCGACCAGGCCCGCGTCCGCATCACCTTCAGCCTCCAGGCCGCACGCCTCGCCGGCGGCCTGAACGGAGTCTACCAGATGACGCGCGGGACGGGGTTTTGCGCACCTCGAGCGCGCGCGGAGGGACCGGGCGGGGAAGCGTGCGGTGTGTCGTGGCCAGTGATCAGTGGCCAGTGGCTGGTGGATCACGCGTGATCGACTGATCACTGACCACTAGCCACTGACCACTGACGTCAGGTCGGTTCAGTCCGACGACATAGGTA
>PMKG01000399.1 GCA_003157675.1 Acidobacteriota bacterium | reverse complement strand
TTACCCATGTCTCCGGCTGTTCAGAGGCAACCCTAAAGGGTCGCCCTACACACGGACTCAGGACTCAAGCACGCCACTATTCGCTACTCGTGAGTGATCCGTCGCGCCTCGGCGAAGCGCGTCCGCCAATAGTCGACGTTCAGCGATTCCTCACGCACGCGGCCGCGCGAGCTGGGCGCGTGCACGAAGGTGTCGGCGGTGACCGCGATGGCGACGTGCGAGATGGTATGGCCGTCGATCGCGAAAAAGATCACGTCGCCGGGACGAAGGTGGTCGCGATCCACGGGCTCCCCGATCGCGGCCAGGTCGCGCACGCTGCGCGGCACGGTGATCCCGACCTCGCCGAAGACGTAGCGCACGAACCCGCTGCAGTCGAATCCCTCCGGGGCGGTGCCGCCGTTGAGGTAGGGGGCGCCGATGAGCGACCGCGCGATGCCGACCAGCTCCAGCCCTTTCGCGTCCGGCTGGGGCGGCGGCGCGAGATTCGGCTGAACGCGCGGTGAGCACGCGGCAGCAAACGACAGGGCCAGGGCGGCCAGCAGGATCCCTCGCACGATGGCCCTATCGGCGCGAGGCGCGGCGGCCAACAGGACGAGCATGGTAAGCCGTTGACTGTTCACGAGTTAACATGGACCAACGGTTGACAGGCCGGATCCCCTCGGTCACAATACGTCGCAGTATGCAGCAGACGCTGCTTCTCAACGCTTCCTATGAGCCGCTCAAGGTCGTGCCATGGCGGAAAGCCGTGACCTTGTGGTGCCAGGGGAAGGTTGAGGTCATCTCGGTGTACGACCGGGAGATCCACGCCGTCTCGATCAGCTTCAAACTGCCCTCGGTCATCAGGCTCCTGCGCTACGTGCGCATGAAGCGCCGGTTCGACTACGTCCCGTTCAGCCGGGCCAACATCTACGCGCGCGACAATCACTCGTGCCAGTATTGCGGCGACACGCTACCCGCCTCCGAGTTGACGTTCGACCATGTCATCCCGGTGTCGCAGGGTGGCAACAAGGACTGGGAGAACATCGTCGCCTGCTGCGTGAACTGCAACCGGCGCAAGGGAGACCGGACGCCCGAGCAGGCGGGGATGCGGCTGGTGCGCCGGCCCGAGCGGCCGCGCGCGGTGCCGGCGATCCGCATCACGATCGGCCTGCGCAATGCGCCCGACAGCTGGCGCGACTACCTCTACTGGAACGTGGAGCTGGACGATACGTAGATCGGCTATCCTGCTTGTAGATGACTTCCCTTGGCCAAGCCGCCGGACGCGTGGTGCCCGCCCGGGCCATCCCGAGCGGACGTGTCGCGATCGAGGCGGGCGCGCAGCCCTTCATCGTCGATCCGTTTCCGCGCGTGCGCTTCGGCGCCGACGAGGCGCGTGTCACGGCCGCGTCGTCGCGCCGGGTGGTGGCCGTGGTGCCGGCGACGGCAGTGGGCGGCTCGACGCCGGTGATCGTCGGCGATACGGACGAGGCGGTGGGTACGATCGACATCGGCGTTCGACTCTCCGACGAACTGCACCAGGTGGACAGCCCGGCGTTCGATCGCGACGGCAACCTCTACGCCACCAATAGCGGGATGCGCGGCCAGACGGTGCCGGTGTCGATCTTCCGCATTCGTCCGGACGGCATCCGCGAGCCGGTCGCCTCGGGCATCGTCAATGCCACCTCGCTCGCCTTCGATCCGTTCGGCGAGCTGTGCGTGACGAGCCGATTCGACGGCACGGTCTACCGGGTGAAGCGCGACGGCTCGGTCGAAAAAGTGGCGTCCGACCTCGGCGTCGCCTGCGGCCTCGCCTTCGCCCCGGACGGGACGATGTATGTGGGCGACCGGACGGGGACGCTGTTCCGGGTGAACGCGGCCGGGCGCGTCATCCCGTTCGCCACGCTGACGCCGAGCATCGCCGCCTTCCACGTGGCGATCGGCCCGGACGAATCGGTGTTCGTCAGCGGGCCTACGCTCTCGAGCCGCGACGTCGTCTTTCGCGTCGATCGGCGCGGCGAGGTCAGCGTGTTCGCGGACGGGTTCGGCCGCCCGCAGGGGCTGGCGGTGGATGGAGACGGCACGCTCCATGTGGCGGAGGCGCTGGCGGGCGCGAGCGGCATCTACCAGGTCCACGGCGACGGGCGGCGCGAGCTGGTCGTGGCGGGCGAAGGGCTGATCGGCCTCGCGTTCCACCCGGCGCGCGGCGTGGCCGTCGCGTCGGGCGACGCCGTGTACCTCTTCCCGCGCTGGTGAGGCTCCGGGATTCTGGACAGAACCCCGACGACACGATAGAGTGCCGGCTTGCGCGTCGGCGCGCACGCCACACCGGCGCGATGCCGGTCATCGGAGGTCGTTCTGCAACTCTTTCAGCGCAAACCCATCAAGGATCTGCTCGTCGACGGTGACCGTCCGGACGCGCTCAAGCGCGTGCTCGGGGCCGGCGATCTGATCATGCTCGCCATCGGCGCCGTCATCGGCGCCGGGATTTTCGGTGCGATTGGCACGGCCGCGGCGGGTCAGATTGGCCCGAACGGCGAAATCATCCGGATGGGCGCCGGGCCGGCCCTGGTGCTCTCGTTCCTCCTGCTCGGCGGCGCGTGCGCGCTGGCCGCGCTGTGCTACGCGGAACTGGCGGCGATGATCCCGCAGGCGGGCAGCGCCTACGCCTACTCGTACGCGACGCTCGGCGAGATCGTCGCGTGGATCATCGGCTGGGATCTGATCCTCGAGTACGCCGTGGGCAACGTCGCGGTGGCCATCTCGTGGGGCGACTACTTCACGACGCTGCTTCGCGGATTCGGCCTCGTCCTGCCCAGCTGGATGACGACCGGGTACCGGACCGCGCTTCTCAGCAGCGACCCGGCCATCCACGGCCTGCTCCAGTCCGCGCCCAGGCTCATCGGCATCCCGATTCTCGTCAACGTGCCGGCGTTCGGGATCGTCATGGCGATCACCTGGCTGCTGCTCCGGGGCGCGCGCGAGAGCACGACGGCCAACAACATCATGGTGGCCATCAAGCTGGCGGTGCTGACGCTCTTCGTCGCCGTCGGCTCCTTCCACATCAAGTCCGCCAACTACCATCCGTTCGCGCCGAACGGGTTCACCGGGATCCACCAGGGGGCGGCGATCGTCTTCTTCGCCTACATCGGNNCGAGGAGACGAAGAACCCGCAGCGCAACCTGCCGATCGGCATCCTGGGCGGTCTCGCCGTCTGCACAGTGATCTACGTCATCATCGGCTTCGTGCTGACGGGCATGGTGCCGTACAAGCAGCTCGCGGTGGCCGACCCGCTGGCCCGTGCGCTCGAACTGGCCGGCCTGACGACGGTGGGCTGGGTCGTGGCGCTCGGAGCCACCGTCTCGATGGCGGCGGTGCTGCTGGTCTTCCAGTACGGCCAGCCGCGCATCTTC
>PMKG01000239.1 GCA_003157675.1 Acidobacteriota bacterium | reverse complement strand
CCGCGAAAAGGAGCGGCTGCTCGCCAGGGTCGCCGGCCCGTCGTCTCCCGTGTCGGCATGGAAGGCGGCGGCCGACTTGTGGTGCAGCTTCGCCTTTCGGAAGGGAGATCGCGAGTCGCACGCGCGGCTGTTCCCGGCGCTCGGCGACCTGCTGCTCACCGGCCGGTCCACGCTTCCTCGCGCGACGGCGGAGCGGTGGCTGAGCGAGGCCGGCGCGGTGGCCGCCGAGCGGCGGTTCTTCCACTGGCCGCTCGAGTTCCCCGACGTTTTCTACGCGCCCGACGGAACGCCGCGCGAGCGCGCTGGCTTCGACGCGGTCATCGGGAATCCCCCGTGGGACATGATTCGAAGGGACCGCGATGGCAGCGGCGGTGAGACCAGCGGACGCGACGAGGCGCGGTGCCTGCTCGGCTTCGCACGGTCGTCAGGCGTCTATCGCGCGCAGGGCGACGGCCACGGCAACCTGTTTCAGCTGTTCGTCGAGCGGGCGTGCCACCTGGCAAGGACCGGCGGCCGCATCGGCCTGGTGGTGCCGTGGGGGCTGGCCTCCGACCAGGGGTGCGCTCCACTGCGCCGCCTGCTGTTCGACCGGTGCCGCGTGGACGGGCTGGTCGGCTTCGACAACACGTCCGCCGTCTTCCCCATCCACCGCGGCCTGCGATTCCTGCTCGTCTCGGCAACCACGGGGTCGCGGACCGATGTCCTGCCCTGCCGCCTCGGAATCCGGGACCCGGACGTTCTCGACTCCCCCACCGGCGGAGGGGACGCCGGCGACGGAACGCCGTGGGTCCTGATGACGCGCCGGCTGCTGGAGCGGCTCTCGCCCGGGCAGTTGGCGGTCCCGGACGCCAGGACCTCGGCCGACCTGGCCTTACTCGAGAAGACCGCGGCGATCGCTCCGCCGCTCGGCTCTCCCGAAGGTTGGGGGGCGGAGTTCAGCCGCGAGTTGAACGCCGCGGACGACCGCCGCCACTTCGAGCGCGGCGGCCAAGGGCTGCCCGTCCTCGAAGGAAAGCACATCGAGCCGTTTCGCGTCGCCGCGCCCCCTGACGGTCTCAGGCTTCCGGTCGATGCCGCGAGACGCTTGCTCGACAGGTCGCGCACCTGGGGCCGCGCGCGTCTCGCCTACCGGGATGTCGCGTCGGCCTCCAACCGGCTGACCCTTATCGCGGCGATCGTGCCGTCGGGCTCGGTCACCGTGCACACACTGTTCTGCCTGAAGACGGCACTCCCGGAGATCGACCAGGACTTCCTCTGCGGCGTCTTCAACAGCTTCGTCGCCAACTACCTCGTCCGACTCCGCGTGACCATGCACGTGACGACGCATGTCATGGCTCACCTGCCCGTGCCGCGGCCCGCCGCGACGTCGCCTCTCTACGCTGCCATCTCGGGCCTCACGGCCAAGCTGCGCTCGTCATCGTCGCCGCAGACCGAGTGGGAATACGCAGAGCTTCAGGCGGCTGTCGCGCGTCTATACAAGCTCACTGGAGACGAGTTGGAACACGTTCTCGCGACATTCCCACTCATCGACGCAACGACAAAGGCACAGACGATGACGAGGTTCGGGGAACGCGCGGATTGAGGGTGAATCTTGCGATCTAAGGATCTTGCGATCTTGCGAAGTACGGAAGGTGTCACGCATGTCAGGGTGCCGCTTCGCCAAGGCGGCCGATTCCCTGATCGCACAATCGGCCCTGGGCCACCTCGCCCGATCGCCGGATCGCCCGATCGCACGATCGCACGGTGAAAGGAGGCACACATGCAGGAGCTGGGCAAAGCGCTCGAAGAGAGGACGAAGGCGTTTGCGTTAGCAGTCCTGCATCTCGTCAGACCGCTGCCTACCGCCGCGGCGGAGTACGTGTTGGGGCGGCAATTGCTGCGGGCGGGATCGGCCGTGGGCGCCAACTATCATGCGGCGCGGCGGTCACGTTCGAGGCGGGAATTCGTAGCGCGTCTCGCGATCGTGGTCGAGGAATCCGATGAATCGGTCTACTGGCTCGAACTTCTCGCGAAGATGTCAACACGTCCGAGCCAGGAACTCGGAGACCTATTGCAGGAGGCCCGCCAGCTCCGCGCTATCTTCTCGACATCGCTCCGCACGGCGAAATCTCGCTTGGCCGACCAGTAGCACCCGTCGTTCGTACTTCGCCAGATCCCCAGATCGCCAGATCGCCAGATCGCCAGATTAGTTGATGGCCCCCATCCCGGCGACGAAGAGGACGAACGACAGGCCCAGCGAGGGATCCGCGATCATGTCAAGGACGGAGCCCCACGTTCGAAGGGCTTCAGGACGCCATACAGCGCGGCCATCACCGGCGTCGGGATCCCCGCCGCCCGGCCGCGCCGGACGACGTTGCCGACCAGCGCCTCGATCTCCAGCGGCCGGCCCGACGTGATGTCCACCATCATCGACGACCGCATCCCGGGCGGACTGGTGTCCAGGTAGCGCAGCTTCTGGGCGCGGATGTCGGCGGCCACCGGCACGGCAGCGTGGCGGGCGAGCGCCTCGATCTCGGCCATCGCAGCGTCGAACGCGTCCCTGAACGCCGGCTGCGCCCACGCTGGGCCGATCGGCAGGCGCGCCGCGGCCGTCAGCGCGGCAATCGGCGCGAGGAAGATGAACTTCTCCCAGATCGCAATCCGGCTGTCGGCGGCGGCCTCCGCCTGGATGTCGGCCGCGGCCAGCGTCTCGCGGAGGCGCGACACGCGGTCGGTCACGACCCGATCGCCGAACGCCTCGCCGAAGACGATCTTCCGCACGGTCCCGATGTAGTCGACGACACCTGGCTCGACCAGCGTCGCGCCGATATAGGTCGTACCCGCCAGCACGCGCCCCGGGGCGACAACGGCGGCAAGTTGGTCCGCGGTGTCGACGCCGTTCTGGAGGGGGAGCACCACGGTGGACGGACCGACGAGCGGCAGGACGAGCGGCAGTGCCTGCGGGTTCGAGTAGGTCTTCACGGCGAAGAGGACGAGGTCCACCGGACCGACCAGAGACGGGTCGGACTCGGCCCGGACCGGAACGGCGAACTCCCCGGACGCGCTGCGGACCCGCATGCCTCGCAAGCGTATCGCCTCGAGGTTGGCGCCCCGCGCGATGAGCGTCACCTCGTGGCCGGCCTGCGCCAGCCGCGCGCCATAATACCCTCCGACCGCTCCGGCTCCGACGATGGCAATGCGCATGGGATCCTTCACCGCGTCGCGCAGGGCTAAAGCCCTGCGCTATCCGACGTCATTTTCCAGATAGCGCAGGCCTTCAGGCCTGCGCAGCTGTCAGAACACGAACGGCACGAACCGCTTCGTCCGACGCATGTAGCTCCGGTAAGGATCGCCGATCGTCGCCGCGAGCGCACGCTCCTCGACGACAACGCGATACCAGTAGGTGCCCGAGGTGACCGCCAGCAGCACCGGGAGCCCCACCCAGTTGCCGAGCGCGAGACCGATGCCCAGAAACATGAGGGCGGCTGCCGTGTATGACGGGTGCCGCACGTAGCGATACGCGCCGCGCTCGACGACCGGCTGCTCCGGCCTCACCGTCACCGCGCCCGTGAAACTCGCGCCGAGCATGCGGAAGCAGTGGCGGCGAAGGAGGCTGCCGCCGACCATCGCCGCTACGCCGGCCCAGAACAGCCACACGGGGTGCGGCAGCGCCGCCGACCCGACGTTCACCGCGATGACGAACGCGGCGATGATCGCCAGCGGCTGCCCGATTCTGATGAGCCGTCTGGAACCCGCGTCCTGCGCTTTCGCGGACGGGTCGGCTCCCTTCGAGACGATTCGGAACTCGACGCTGAACGCCCACACGAGCACGACCCAGAACACCAGGGCATACGGCCAGACGAAAACCAAGGGCACCATCGGGTTACCGTCCTGGGGCGCAGGGCTGAAGCCCTGCGCTATCTGCTGTCATTCTCCAGATCCGCCGCCAGTCTCAGCGTAACATGCGTGACACTGCCTTCAGCCGTCAGCCCTCAGCCTTCAACCTTCAGCCACATGCCGCCAGTCGCACGCCGCGAGCCTGCGGGGTTAGAATCCACCTGTCTATGTCCTCTCCTTTCTACCTCGCCGGAACGTGGGAGCGGTCGATCCAGCCGCTTCCGGTCACCTGTCCATTCGACAACTCGGAAGTCGGCGCGACGTGGCTCGCGGGCGACGCCGAGTTCGAGCGCGCGACCAGTGCGGCGGTCGCCGCGGCCGAGACGATGCGGCGGCTGCCGGCCTACGAGCGCGCCGCGATCCTGATGAGGGCGCACGCCGATCTCGTCGCCCGCCGCGAGGAGATCGGGCGCACGATTGCCGGCGAGGTCGGCAAGGCGCNNATCTCGCCCTTCAACTTCCCGTTCAACCTGACGGCGCACAAGATCGCCCCGGCCGTCGCGGCTGGCGACCCGATCGTGCTCAAGCCGGCGACCAAGACGCCGCTGTCGGCGCTGATCCTCGCTGGCGCCCTCGACCGCGCGGGGCTGCCGAAAGGCGCGCTGAGCGTCCTGCCGATGTCGCGCCAGGTGGGCGACCGCCTCGTCACCGACGAGCGCTACAAGCTGCTGACCTTCACCGGCTCNNTGGTCAGCTTTACCGGCTCGGCCAGGGTGGGCTGGGAGCTGAAGGTCCGCTCCGGCCGCAAGCGGGTGCTGCTCGAACTGGGCGGCAACGCCGGGGTCATCGTCGACGAGACGGCCGACATCGAGCACGCCGTGAAGCGGGTGGTCATCGGCGGCTTCTCGCTCGCCGGCCAGAGCTGCATCTCGGTGCAGCGCGTGTTCGTCCACGACTCGGTGTTCGACCGGTTCGCCGCCAGCCTGATCGCCAGGCTCGAGGCGCTCACGATCGGCAACCCGCTCGACCCGGCCACCGACATCGGCCCGATGATCGAGGAATCCGAGGCCGCGCGCATCGAATCGTGGGTGAACGAGGCGGTGCAGCAGGGGGCGACGGTGCTCACGGGCGGCCGGCGTCTCGGGCCGGCGCTCTACGCGCCCACCGTGCTCGTCGGTGTGCCCGAGACCGCGAAGGTGTGCGCGCAGGAAGTGTTCGCGCCGGTGGTCGGCCTCTACCGCTTCACCGATTTCGACGACGCGCTGGCGAGGCTGAACCGGTCGTCGTACGGGCTCCAGGCCGGGGTGTTCACGCGGGACCTGCTCCGGACGCTCACCGCGATGGACGTGCTCGAGGTCGGCGGCGTGATGGTGAACGACGTGTCGGCCTGGCGCATCGACCACATGCCGTACGGCGGCGTGAAAGACTCGGGGCTCGGCCGCGAGGGTCCGCGCTATGCCATCGAGGAGATGACCGAGCAGAAGATCGTCGTCATCAACAGGGACCTGAGTTAGATGGCTCAAGGCTCAGGGCAATCCGCCGGCCCGCTACCGGTACGCGATCTGGACGGCCAGGGCGAGCAGCAGCAACGCGACGGGCACGTAGACCAGGACGGCGAACTTCGCCGACGCCTTGATGTACTTGAAGAAGTTCACGCCCGCCATCGAGCAGATGGTGAAGGCGATGCCGTCCCACGGCATCCAGAAGTTGAACGCTCCGCTCGCCATCTGGAACGCCAGCACGACAATCTGTTTCGAGAAGTGGAGCACGTCGGCCAGGGGCGCGAGCACGGGCATCACGGTCGCCGCCGTTCCGGACGCGCTGCCGAGCAGCGCGGCCATGATCGCGCTCGTCCCGAACATCACGTAGGCGACGACGAACCCCGGTACGCGCGTCAGGTACCCGGCGAAGTAGTTGAGGATCGTGTCCAGGATCTGCGCGTCGTGAAGGATGAAGTAGACCACCTGCGCGGCGCTCATCATGATCACCGCGATCATCACGCTGCGCATCCCCTCGATGTTCCTGTCGATCATCTCCGTCACGGAGAGCCCGCCGGCCACGGGAACGACGATGCCGATCCAGAAGAAGAGCGCGCCAATCTCGACGAACCCCCAGCCGCGCCACAACAGCCCGGCCATCAGGATCGTGAAGCCACCGGCGAGCAGCAGGAGCGCCAGGACCCGGCGCGCCGTCATCGGCGCGGCGGTGGACGCATCAGGGGATGCGCGCAGGCGACGCCGATTCTCGACGTCCTCCGCAGCCGAGAGCGATCGCGACGGATCTTTCCGGACCCGCGACGCGTACCGCATGACCACCACGCTGGTGATGGACATGAACACCATGAAACACAGGACACGGAACGCCGTGCCGGAGTAGAGGGGCACGCCCGCGAGGGCCTGGCCGATGGCCACCGTGTACGGGTTCGTGATGCCGCACGCGAAGCCGACCGCGATGCTCCAGTACATGATGAAGACGGCCGACATCGAGTCGAATCCCATCGTGAGCATCAGCGGCGTGATGACCAGGATGAAGGGGATCGCCTCTTCGTACATCCCGAACGTGGCCGCGCAGGAGCCCAGCGCGAACACGATGACCGGAATGAACGCGATGCCGTACCGGCCGGTGCGGCGCACCAGCAGATGGATGCCGGCGTCGATCGCCCCGGTCGCGATCACCGCGGTCATCGCCCCGGCCGACAGCATGATGACGAACGATCGGTCGGCGCCCGCGACCGCACCCCGCATGAAGACGGTCCACAGTTCGCGGAAGCCCTGCGGGACCGACGCCACGTAGTGGAACGACCCCGGTACCACGATCGAGCGCATCTGCCCCATCACGTCCATCGTCCGCCGCTCGAACAGGCCGCCGGGGATGACGAAGGTCAGCAGTGCGCACAGCACGCACAGGAGGAACACGATCACCAGCGGGCTGACGCGTGCCATCGCCGAGACGACGCGCTGGCGGAACGAAGCCGGGAGCGCCTGCTGTTCGAGTGTCGGTTCGCTGGTCGTCGGCATCGATGCTCCTCGATCGCGGGGTCAGTCCTCGTAGAACGCGCGGGTCTTCACCTCGACGAGCAGGTCGCGCAGCACCCGGACGGCCTCGGCGGCGCGCCGACCGTCGAACTCCGTCAGGAGGTCAGAGAGCGCGCGGTCCTCTTCTCCGGCGCCGGCGGCTGCCCCGCCGAGTGCGTCTTCCACCTCGGTGAGCGCCGGACGCGTCTCCGCCTCGAAATCGCGCCATGTCGCCCGGACGAGGTCCGCCGAGCGACGATAGCGGTAGTCCACGAGCCTCGCGAGCTCCGCGAAGAGCCAGTAGGCCGAGTCGGGGCTGTATCGGCCGGACGCGTACGCTTAGTGCACCTCGACGCGTGACACGCCGACGTGGAACGGCACGAAGACGCCGGTGAGCGAGGTGGAGAGGCAGCACCACATGAGGTGCGCCAACCGCGCGGCGCTGCCCGCCCGCGGCTCGATGACGGTACACCCCTCGGTGTTCAGCCTCGCAATGGTGCGCACCCCGGTCCCAAACGGAGAACCATCGGGTCGTTCCTGGTACAGCGGCGTGCCCTCGTACACCTCCCGCAGGAGCGCCATCAGCGCGGGCACGCTCACCGTGGGCAGCGCGGACAGCCGGAGGTCGAGGAACTCGTGGCGATCGAGGTTGTAGCGATCCTGCTGGTTGGCCGGGTCTCCGAACGAGTCGGCGAAACCGGGAATCCGGTAGCAATTGGCGCGCACCGACACTTCGTTGTCGCCGACGCGCTCGGCGGCCCAGTGCCCCTCCCTGGCCAGTTCCACCCACCACGCCTCGTCGGCATCGGCGACCGCAATCATCGTCCCCGAATCGCAACTCAGGCCGTGGCGTTCGCAAGTCTCTCCCACGAAGGCGACGCCTTCACTCGCGCTCGTCGCCCGCTCCAGCAGGAGCTGCAGGAACTCGGTCCAGATGACCCCGCCTGGGACGACGTCGAACATCGCGGATTCCGGGACGCCGCGCATCATCGACATGTTGTTGGCCACGGCCACGCCATGCTCGTTGATGCCCGATGTGTGATCGCCCGGGTAGTGGCGCTTGTCGAAGATCCTCGTGCACACGTGCCGGGCCAGCCGGCCGGGCTGGGGGACGTCGCCTCCCGAATGAAGCGGAAACCGTTCCCCGGCGGCGACGTCGCGCGCGGGCACAACGGACACCCGGTGCGCGGAGTTCCTCCCCAGTTCCTCGCTATGCGCGACGATGACCCGGCCGGTTGCGCTGCGGTTCCTGCCCACGACGATGGTTGTGCACACAGGGGTGCTCCTCAGCTAGACGTCTTGAAGGGCCAAAGTCCTGGCGAATGAGTCAAGTTCTGTCGAAATTACTCGTGCCCTTCAAGACGTCTAGCGCCCCGCGCCCGCGCGGGGCCAGCCAACAGCGTTCCTGGGCTAGCGAGGCGCGCCATGAAACCACCGTTCCACGCTCGGCGGTCTGAGGCGCGCCTCGCTAGCTCTCACGCGCCGAAGAATGCGTCGAGCACCGCCACATACACCTCGACGCGCCCTGGCAGGGGCGGCTCGTCGGGCGCGTGCAGCAGGTTCTCGACGGTGATGACCGGCGTGCAGCCGAGCCGCCGCGCGAGCAGTTCGTCGATGGACCCGTCGGCGCTGTCGACGATCGCGCCTTCAACGATCTGCTCGCCGAAGCGCGTGACGCCGCTCCGCACCAGCGGCAGGGCCGATCCCGCCAGGCAGCGGCGCATGCGGCGGCTGACCGGGTGATCCGAGGCGCCCTCGCCGATGAAGTAGAGGTACGAGCCGAACCCGTCGAACCGGTAGTCTGGCGCCTCGTAGATCGGGTCTTCGTGCAGGTCGAGGACCGCGCTGCCGGGTCGAATGCCGGCCCGGTGGACGACGAAGTCGGTGATCGCGCCCGCTTCCGGACAGGCAGGCGCGGCGGTGCGGCCAAGGAGATGGTCGCTGTCCGACACGCTCTGTCCCGCCGGACCGTAGCGCGCGTGATGGAGGTACCCCCAGGGGTTGAGGAGCGGCATCACGAGCAGCCCGAGGCGGCGGCCGCGCTCGATCAGGCGCGGAACGTAGCGCGCGAGTGCGATGGCTCCGGCCGGCTCGCGACCGTGGATGCCGCCGATGAGGACAGCGTCCACCGCCGCCGTGCTCGCGTACGCGCGAATCGGCAGGGCACCTCCGGAAGGCGCCGGCTGGCTGGCGATTTCCGTCTCCTGCCACCCGGCCGCACCAAGCGCGTCCAGGCTGGCGAGGATCTCCGCGATCGGAGGGCGGCCGTCTCCCGACGGGGGAACGAGGCCACAATCGGACGGCAGTGCCGGGCGCAGGTTCACGCGTCGCTCCTCCCCGACTATTCAGCGCCACCGTGCGATCGGACTTCGTCGAAGCTGGCGTCCAGGATGGTCATCGCTTCCTCGACGTCGGCCGGCGATACCATCAGCGGCGGCATGAAGCGAATCGTGCTCGCGCCGCAGGGCAGGAGCAGCAGCCCGTTCTGGAACGACTGCCGCACCACGGCCTCCGAGAACGGGCCGGCCGGCTCCTTCGACCGCCGATCTTTCACCAGCTCCACGGCGAGGAAGAGGCCCTTGCCCCGCACGTCACCGATTTCGGCATGACCCCCCTGTAGCTGTTGCAGCCTGGGAAGGAACATCTCGCCGACTCGCGCCGCGTTCGCCGCGTACTGGCGCTCGACCAGGTCGAGCGTGGCCAGCGCGGCCGCGCAGCAGATCGGGTTGCCGCCGTAGGTGTTGCCGTGCGCGCCGCGCGGCCACGCCTGCATCAACTGGCGGCGCGCGAGCATCACGCCGATCGGCATCCCGCTGCCCAGTCCTTTTGCCAGCGTCAGGATGTCGGGCTCCACGCCCCAGTGCTCGCACGCGAACATGCGGCCCGTCCGGCCGATGCCGGTCTGCACCTCGTCGAGGATGAGCAGGATGCCGTGCCGGTCGCAGAGCTCGCGCAGTCCCCGGAGGAAGCCGTCGGGCGGCACCACGTAGCCGCCTTCTCCCTGGATCGGCTCCACCATGATGGCCGCCACTTCATCGGCCGGCACGTTGCTCCGGAAGAGCACTTGCTCGATGTAGTCCACGACAGCCTTGCCCTGGTCGTCGCCCGCGAACAGCGGCCGGTACGCGTTCGGATAGGGCACGTGCGTCACACCGGGCATCGTCGGCGAAAAGCGCTTCTGCTGCGTGTACTTGCTGGACGTGAACGCGAGCGCGCCCATCGTGCGCCCGTGGAAGCCGCCGAGAAAGCCGATGAACCTGCTGCGCCCGGTGGCGTAGCGGGCGAGCTTGAGGGCCGCTTCGACCGCCTCGGTTCCCGACTGGCAGAAGAAGCTCATGGCCGGCTCGCGCATCGGCGCCAGCGCCGAGAGGCGTTCGGCCAGCCGCGTCTGCCCCTCGTGCCAGAAATCGCTCGAAATGTGGATGAACCGACCCGCGGCCGCCCCGATGGCGGAGACGACCTCGGGATGGCAGTGGCCCGTGCTGCAGACGGCGATCCCGGCCGCGAAGTCGAGGAAGCGGTTGCCGTCCACGTCCCAGACCTCGCAGCCGCGCCCGTGCGACATCACGAACGGGTAGTCGCGGGGGTACGAGGGCGAGGTGACGAGGGCATCGCGCGCGACGAGCGCCTGCGCGTTCGGACCAGGAAGAGGCGTGCGAATGTGAGGTGTGTTCATAAGTCAGTACGGCACGGCCACGCGGCAACCGTGCGCCGCACGGGTGCGTGCGTGCAGGTCTCGCAGGATGTGAACTTCCTCCTCGGTCGGCGCCGCCACCACGTCGACGCGGTCCGCCAGCCGCAGCGGCCAACCGGTGGCCTTCACGATGTCGTCGACGGACACGCCGTCGAAGCGGGCAACCAGTTGCAGCTCGTCGGTATCCGGCGCGGGCCGGAGCACGCCGAGGTCCGTGATGACGGCCTGCGGGCCTGCGCCGCTGATGCCCGACCGCGCGCGCGCGCCATGGCCCTCCAAGAACCCTGCGGTGCTGCGGAACCCGAGCCCGGGCACGAACGCGCGGGCGTTCTGCTTCAGCACGATGAAGATCTGCCGTGCGTGCACCGCGATCTCCGGCGCTCCGCCCGACCCGGGCAGGCGCGTCGTCGGGTGCGCGTAGTCGCCGATCACGGTGCTGTTCAGGTTCCCGTAGCGATCGATCTGCGCGGCGCCCAGGAACCCGACGTCGACCCGACCGCCCTGGAGCCAGTAGGCGAAGACCTCGGGAAGAGGAATCACCGCGACCGCCGTGTCGGCCAGTTCGCCGTCGCCTATCGAGAGCGGCAGGACGTCCGGGCGCGTCGCCAGCGTACCCGATTCGTAAATCAGCACGATGTCCGGCGCGCGCGTGAGCCGCGCCAGGTTGGCGGCGGCAGAGGGCAGACCGATCCCGACGAAGCAGACGCACCCATTCCACAGAAGGCGCGCCGCCGCCACGGTCATCATCTCGTCAGGCGTCCACTGAACCGTCACGCGCTCACCTCGCCCGGCCCGGCCGCGTCCCTCGTCGAAGGCACGCCCACGCTGCGCAGGAAAGCCGCATGATCGGTCACGCCCAGGACGTGCGCGTCGATCCACTGACGGAACCGGTCGCGGTCACGCGACACCTCGTCCCAGGCCAGGTAGAACGCGTTGTCGCGTGCGTAGTAGCCCTGGGCGTAGGACGGATAGGCGCCGCCAGGCACGCAGACGACCGCGTGGACCGTCCACCCGGGCAGCACCACCGCGTTCATCGGCGCGTCGAGCGACTCCACGACTTCTTCGACCGTCACGATCAGATGCTTCGCGGCCATCGCGGCTTCCTTCTGGACGCCGAGGATCCCGCGCAGCAGCACGTTCGACGAGCGGTCGGCGCGCTGCGCGTGGATGATCGTGACGTCGGGCCGGATGGCCGGGACGGTCGCCAGCGCCTCGCCTGTGTACGGGCACGTCACGCTCTTCACCTGCGGATTCACGAGCGGCAGGTCGGTGCCCAGGTAGCCGCGCAGAATCCCGAACGGCAAGTTCGACGCGCCGGCCGTGTAGGCCGCGGCCATGCCCGCGTGCGAGTGCTCGACGATCCGGAGCGGGCGCGGCCACTCGTGCTCGACCGCGTCCCGCAGGCGGTGCAGCGACCCGACGCCTGGGTTGCCGCCCCAGGAAAAGGTCAGCGCGCGCGCGCACCCCGCGCCGATCATCTGGTCGTAGATGATGTCCGGTGTCATCCGCACCAGGTGCAGGTCGGCCCGTCCCTGCCGGATGATCTCGTGACCGGCCGCGAACGGGATCAGATGGGTGAAGCCCTCCAGGGCCAGCGTCTGGCCGTCTTTCACGTGAGCGGCAATCGCCTCCTGGAGCGTCATCAGGGGCATGCGCTACTCCACCCAGGTCTGCGATTGCTCGCGCAGGTACTGCGGAAGGTAATAGAAGGATCCGATCGCCTTCCCGGTCGATCCCGATCCCTTCCACCCGCCGAACGCCTGGTAGCCCGGCCATGCGCCGGTCGTCGCGCCCTGTGGCCGGTTGACGTAAGTGACGCCGGCCTCGATCCGATCGAGGAAGGTGCGAACCTCGTCTTCGTCGCCATAGCAGCCGGCGGTCAGTCCGAGCCTCGTTGCGTTGGCCAGCCGCAGGCCCTCCTCGAAATCGCGTACGCGGCTGACCATCAGGATGGGCACGAACATCTCCTCGTCGAACAGCGCGTGGCCCGCCGGGGCTTCGGCCAAAGTCGGCGCGACGAAGTGCCCGTGGGCCAGATCGCCGCCTGCGAGACGAGTGCCGCCGACGAGGATCCGCGCGTCGCCCACCCGCAGGCGCCGGCAGTAGTCGTCGAACGACGCGGCGGCCTTTCGCGAAATCACCGGACCCATGTAGATGCGGCGGCACGTGGGATCGCCGACCGTGAGTGCCTGGATCTGCGCGACGATCCGCTCGATGAGTTCGCCCGCGACCGACTGATCGACGTACACCCGCGACAGTGCCGAGCACTTCTGCCCGGACATCCCGTACGCCGAGCGGACGATTCCCGTCGAGGCCCGCTCGAGATCGCCGTGCGCGGTGACGATGCACGGGTTCTTGCCGCCGAGCTCGATGATGCATGGCCGCGGCCAGCGGCCGCTCGCGAACGAGCGGAGGAGTCCCATGCCGACGTCGAACGAACCGGTGAACGTGGCGCCGGCCACGTCCGGATGGCGGATCAACGCGTCTCCGACGACCGCTCCGCTCCCGATCACGTAATTGAAGACGCCGGGCGGGACGCCGGCGTCCCGAATGCAGTCGCCCAGCAGGCGTCCGGCCCACGGCGTGTCGCTCGCGCCCTTGAGGACAATGGTGTTGCCGGTCACGAGCGCGGCAGCGGTCGGCCCGCCGGCCAGCGCCATCGGGTAATTGAACGGCGCGATGACCGCCCACACCCCATGGGGTTTGAGCACGCTGCGATTGTGCGACGCCCAGCCTTCGAGAGGATCGTCCGGCAACGAGCGGTCGTAGCCGCCGTTGCGCTCGAACTCGGCCGCGTAACCGGAGAAGAACGCGGCCGTTTCTTCCGCCTCGCCCAGCGCTTCCATCCGGTTCTTCCCGACCTCCAGCGCCAGCGCCGCCCCGATCGTGTAGACGCGTTCCTCGATCAGATCCGCCAGGCGGCGGACGAGCGCCAGGCGATCGGCCATCGGCGTTCGTCGCCACGTGTCAAAGGCCTGCCGGGCCGCCACCACCGCGCGGTCCACGTCGGCCGCGTTTCCCACCGCGACCTCGCCCAGCCGCACACGCTGATCGACCGGGCCGCAGGTCGGCCTGGCCCGCGCGCCCCGGACGTCCTTCCCGTCGATGTGCATCGCGTGAAACGCGCCGAGCCCCGCTCTCACCTCCGCCAGCGCCGACTCGAAGCGTTCGTGCATCTCCTCGGGCGGGTTGAACATCGTCGAATACGTGAGCTTGAACGTCATGACCACTCCGATGTGGCGAGCAGGCGATCGAGCAAGTCCAGCGCCTCGCGCAAGTCGCTCTCTTCGATCACGAGCGGAGGCGCCAGGAGGATGAGGTTGCCGCGCACGGCGAAGGACACGCCGGCCTCGAGCGCGCGGGCCACGAGCGCGCGGAGCGAGGGATGCACGTCCGGCCACGGCCGGAGAAATTCGCGCGTGTCGCGATTCCGGACGAGTTCGAGCACCGCGAACAGACCGTGACCGCCGCGCACGTCGCCGATGACCGGATGGCGGCGCTGCATCGCCTGCAATTCCCGGAACAGCCACGCGCCCAGCGTTCTCGAACGCTCGATGAGGTGCTCGTCCTCGTAGGCGTGCACGGCGGCGACACCCGCGGCGCACGCGAGCGGATGGCCGCAGTAGGTGAGGCCCGTGTAGAGCATCTGGTGTTCGAGGCGCGAGGCTACGTCCCGCGACAGCACCACCGCGCCCAGGGGCACGTGGGCCCCGGTCAGCCCCTTGGCGAGCGTCATCAGGTCCGGCCGCCCCTCCGCGCCGTGGCGCTGCCACGCGAACCACTCGCCGCACCGGCCGAATCCGCTCATCACTTCGTCGGCGATCAGCACAACGCGCCTCTCGCGCGTCAGGCGGCGCAGGCCGGGCCAGTAGTTGTCGGGCGCGACGATGCCGTTGGTGCCCGCGTCGGGTTCGACCAGGACCGCCGCGGTATCGGGGTGCGCGTCGATCGCCCGGCCAACCGCTTCCACGGCCAGCGCGCCGCAGGCGTCCGGGTCCGGCTCCTCTGCCGGGGGAGTCGCTCCGAACGGGCAGCGGTAGGCGTAGGGGGGCGGCACGTGCCAGACGTTGAACGCCGCGGGCTCGACCTGGGACCGCGTCCGGCTGTCGCCGCTGAACGCCATCGCGCCGTAGCTCGCGCCGTGGTAGGAACGATCGCGCGCGATCACGGCGCCATGCGGCCGGCCCGATGCCTGGCGGGCGAACTTGACTGCCTGCTCATTGGCATCCGCGCCGCCAAGCGTGAAGAACACGCGGCCGCCCTCGAAGCCGGACTTCTCGATCAGGAGGCCCGCGAGTTCGGCACGCGGCCCGGCGCCCCATGCGGCCGTGACGAAACAGAGGCGTTCGGCCTGCTCCCTGATGGCGCGGACGATGGCCGGGTGCTGGTGGCCGAGATTCATGCACTCGGCCAGGCTGCTCATGTCGAGGTAGCGGCGTCCACCGGCGTCCCAGAAGCGCGCTCCGCGGCCTCCGACGATGGTGGAGGCGTCCCACTCGGCCTGAACGCACCAGCTGTGCAGGACGGTGTCGCGCTCGATGGGCATGGCTCTCCGCGGGTGAAGGGACGAAGACGAGACCCGCACGGTTTGCGTCGCGAACAGATTAGAAGTCTTCTACCCTGCGCTGTCAACGGCCGGAAGGGGTAGACTTGGAGGCCCATGCGACCCGTCTTTCTGTGCGCGGCCGTGCGGAGTCCCTTCGGGCGCCACGCCGGCGCGCTCGCCCGTGTGCGAACCGACGACCTCGCCGCGTTTGCCATCAGCACCCTGATGCAGCGTCTTCCCCGCGTGGACTGGGCCGCCGTCGACGACGTGGTGCTCGGGTGCGCGAACCAGGCCGGCGAGGACAACCGCAACGTCGCGCGGATGGCGCTGCTGCTGGCCGGCCTGCCGCCCGAGATTCCCGGCGTGACGGTCAACCGCCTCTGCGCGTCGGGTCTCGAAGCGATTGGCCAGGCTGCACGGGCGATCCGCTGCGGCGAAGCCGACCTCGTGGTGGCCGGCGGCGTGGAGAGCATGTCGCGCGCGCCGCTGATTGTCGGCAAGGCCGACGCGGCGTTCTCCAGGGACCAGCGCCTGGAGGATTCCACCGTCGGGTGGCGTTTCGTCAACCCGGTGATGCAGGCGCGCTACGGCGTGGACACCAACCCCCAGACCGCCGAGAACCTTGCGCGCGAGCGCGGCATCTCGCGGGCCGACCAGGACGCTTACGCGCTCAGAAGCCAGCAGCGCGCCGAGTCTGCCCGGCAGCGGGGACTGATGGCGGAAGAGATTGCTCCCATCGAGGTCGCCGCGGGACGCGAGAAGAATACGGTGTCCGAGGACGAGCACCCGCGGCCAACGACAACGCTCGATCAGTTGTCGGCCTTGAAGCCGCTGCTCGGCCCCGGAACCACCATCACGCCGGGCAACGCCTCGGGGATCAACGACGGGGCCTGTGCGTTGCTGCTGGCATCACAGGGCGCGGTCGGGCGGTTCGGCCTGGAGCCGATCGCCCGGGTCACCGCGTCCGCGGCCGCAGGCGTGGCTCCGCGGGTGATGGGTATCGGACCGGTGCCGGCGATACAGCGGCTGCTCCACGCCACGGGATTCGGGCTGGCCGATGCCGATGTGATCGAGATCAACGAGGCGTTCGCCGCGCAGGTGCTCGCGTGCACGCGCGCGCTGGGGCTGCCGGACGACGCGGATCACGTCAACCCGAACGGGGGCGCGATCGCGTTCGGCCATCCGCTCGGTGCGAGCGGGGCGAGGCTGTGCATGACGGCGGCGCTGGAGCTGCGGCGCCGCGGCGGCCGCCGAGCGATCGTCAGCCTGTGCGTCGGTGTCGGCCAGGGATTGGCGCTCTCGCTCGAGCGCGGGTGAACCTTGTCAATCGCCCCCACCAGTACGCCGCTTCGTAAGACCGCGCAGATCGGGTTCTGGATGGCCACGGCCCTCGTGGTCGGCAACATGATCGGCTCGGGGATCTTCCTTCTCCCCGCCGCCCTGGCGCCCTTCGGCGTCGACAACCTGCCGGGCTTTCTGCTGACCGCGTGCGGCGCCGTCGCCCTTGGGCTCGTGTTCGCGCAGCTCAGCCGCGCCGTGCCTGGCGCCGGCGGACCCTACGCGTACACGCGCGAGGCGTTCGGCGACCTTCCCGGTTTCGTCGTGGCGTGGGGCTACTGGGTGTCGGTGTGGGTGGGCAACGCCGCCATCGCCAGCGGCGCCATCGGCTACGCTGGCGAGTTCTTCCCGTGGATGGTGCGGACCCCGCTGCTGACGGCGCTGACCACGCTGGCGTTCGTCTGGACATTCACGCTCGTCAACTGTGCGGGCATCCGTGCCGCGGGATGGGTCCAGGGCGTCACCACGCTCCTGAAACTCCTCCCGCTCGCAGCGGCCATTGCTCTGCTCCTGCCGCGGGTGCCATCGCTGGAGTGGTCGGGTGTGACGCGCGCGCATTTCACCCTCGGCGGAACGGCGGGAGTCGCGACGCTCGCCTTGTGGGCCATGCTCGGCATGGAGTCGGCCACGATCCCGGCCGACAAGGTGAAAGGCGCCGGCGCGACGGTGTGGCGCGCGACCGTGTGGGGCACGGTGGGAACCGTCGTTCTCACCGCGGCGTCTTGCGCGGCCGTCCTGCTGCTCGTGCCCGCCGCGCTGCTGTCGGCTTCGAGCATTCCGTTCGCCGAGCTTGCGAGGGGGGCCTGGGGCTCTGGCGCCGCTCGCACCGTGTCGCTGTTTGCGGCCATCAGCGCGCTCGGCGCGCTGAACGGCTGGACACTGCTGCAGGGCGAGCTTCCGTGTGCCATGGCGCGCGACGGTCTCTTCGTGCGGGCGTTCGGCAGGACCAGCGAGCGGGGCGCACCCGTTACGGCGTTGCTCGGGACGAGCGTCCTCGTCACGGTCCTGGTCCTGCTCAACTTCCATCGCACGCTGGTCGGCGTCTTCACCTTCTTCGTGCTGCTCTCCACGACGTCCGCCCTCTTCGCCTACCTGGCGTGTTCGCTCGCCCTCGTGCGCCTGCGCGCGCGAGGCCGGACGCCCGGCTCGCATGGGGTCACCGCGTGGCTCGGCGTCCTGGGGTGTGTCGGGGCCCTTTACTCGATCGGCGCAATCGCCGGCGCGGGGAAGGAGGCGGTGTTCTGGGGTGTCGTGCTGCTGCTGGCCGGCGTCCCGATGTTCGTCGCGGTCCGCAAGGGGAGGGGCGTGGCGCAGGGCTGAAGCCCTGCGCTATCTGATGATCCTGGGCAGCCTGCAGGACCGTGTGTAGGGCGGGCCTCTCGCCCTCGTCCCTCATCCCTCGTCCCTACTTGCCCGTTCCGTGCGGCACCGTGCCCAGCGACCGCTCCCTCGGAACGATGCGGACGACGGTGAAGCGGTCCGGGGCGGCGGGGCGCAGCAGCGCGATGTCGGTGTTGGCGCCGACGGCGAGCGGACGCGAGGACCGGAACGCGCCCCAGTCCGGGATGTCGACCGTGTCCCCCGCCTTCCACTCGCCGCGACTGGCTACCGCGAAGAGCCCGGTCGCGTCCACCGGCTCGAGCGTCGCGAACACGCGCATGTCGCCGAGGTCGGCCACGCGAAACGCCTGGACCGCTTGACGCTCCCCGCCGGCGTCCGGTTCCTTCACCGCGCGGGTCGAGTCGAGGGCGATGTCGCCGGTGAACGGCGCCACGCCGGTGCCGGGGACGATCGACGCATTTCGGATGATGACCGTGTAGAGGTTCGACTTGTTGACGGGCAGCGCGGCGTAGAGGCCCGGGTCCGCCTGGTTGACGGCGCCGGTCGCGATCGAGTCGAGCGAGGTCAGGATGGCCACGACGTTCAGCTTGACGAGTTCCCGGTCGGCATTGTCGCCGGCGTAAGGTCCCGTTTCGATCAGCACGACGGGCGTCCCCCACCTGGTGAGGTTGTCCCCGAACGCGCGCACCTCGAACTCGTCGTCGTACCGCGCGACCTGTCCCGGCACCAGCGCCTCCATCGACTGCCGGATGACGGCGCACACGCGCCTGGCGAGCAGGCGGCCCGGGGTCTCCGTGCCCGCCTCGTCGGCAGCGTCGGCCAGCAGGGAGATCGTGGCCGGCATCGTCTTGCCGGCGGCGGTGCGCCAGTTCTCGTTGTGCAGGTTGACGCCGAGCGCGGGCTGCAGGCGATCGCGCAGCGCCTTGAGGGCGCGCCCCTCGGGCGACTGGAGCAGCAGCGCGTCGCGGTTGATGTCGAGGCCCTGCGCGTTGCGGCGCTGCCAGCGTTCGGCGCCGTCGGGGTTGACCATCGGCACGACATGGATCGTCAGCTTGTCGAGGAGGCGCCGCACGGGCGCGTCGGCCCGATGGATCGCGACGAGGTGCAGGATGTCAAGCAGCGCCGAGGTCGCCGTCCCCTCGTCGCCGTGCATCTGCGACCACAGCAGGACGTGCATCGGGCCCGACCCGAACCAGAGGTGCTCGATCGAACGGCCCTCGACCGACTGGCCGATCTCCTCCTTCTGGTAGAGCCCCGCGCCTTCCTTCACCGCCATGTCGAGGCGCGCCATCAGGCGCGCGTGATCGAGCAGCGCCGGCGGGCCGTAGTCGCCGTGTCCGGCTTCCCACAGCTTCGTCACGGAGGGCACGCCGAGGTCGGCGACCTGCGCCGACGCGGCCGACGGCGCCAACCCGAGGGCCAGCAGAGCCAGCCGCAACGCAGCGGGAACCGGCAAGCGGAAATGTCGGGCCATGGCCGCAGTATAGCCGCTGGCCTCTGGGAACGGCGCGTGTTACCGTCGTCGATCGTGAAGCCGCTGAGCCCGATGGGCCGACAGGGAGACGGGCGCGGGCCCGAGCAGCCGAGGCTGCTCGACGCGCCCCCCGCGGCGGACGAGCACGTGGCGGGCACGGTGGATCGGGTGACGTTCCACAACGAGGAGAACGGCTTCTCGGTGCTGCGCGTGCAGGTCCGCGGCCGGCGCGACACGGTGACCGTCGTCGGCCACGCGGCGTCGATCGCGCCCGGCGAGTTCGTGCACGCCGAGGGGACGTGGGTCAACGACCGCACGCACGGCCCGCAGTTCAGCGCGCGCCTGCTCGAGTCGGCCGCGCCGTCCACGGTCGAGGGGATCGAGAAGTACCTCGGGTCGGGGCTGGTGAAAGGGATCGGCCCGCACTTCGCGCGCCGCCTGGTGGACGCGTTCGGCACGGCCGTCTTCGACGTCATCGACACGGAGCCGGAGCGGCTGCGGACGGTGGAGGGAATCGGCCGCGTGCGCGCACGGCGGATCGTCGATGCCTGGCGCGAGCAGCGGGCGGTCCGCGACATCATGGTCTTCCTGCACTCGCACGGCGTCGGGACCTCCCGCGCCGTGCGGATCTTCAGGACCTACGGCCCCGACGCGATCGCCATCATCTCCGAGAACCCGTACCGCTTGGCCGCCGACATCCGCGGCGTCGGGTTCCTGACGGCCGACAAGGTGGCGGCGACGCTCGGCATCGGCAAGACGGCGATGATTCGGGCCCGAGCCGGCATCGGTTACACGCTGTTCGAAGCGACGGGCGACGGGCACTGCGGCCTGCCGCTCGGCGACCTGTTGCCCGTCGCCTCGAAGTTGCTCGACATCCCCGAGACGCTGGCGAAGGAGGCCCTGGAGCTGGAACTCGCGGCCGGCACCGTCGTCGAGGACTCGGTCGACGGCCGGCCTGTCGTCTTTCTTTCGGCCTTGCACGCGGCGGAAGCGGCCATCGCGGCGCGCGTGCGCAGCCTCGCGTCCGGCCAGGTGTCCTGGAAGCCGATCGACGCCGCGCGCGCCATCCCCTGGGTCGAAGCGCGGCTCGGGATCTCGCTCGCGGCCATGCAGGCCGAGGCGCTGCGCCTGGCGGTCGCGTCGAAGTTCCTCGTCATCACGGGCGGCCCAGGCGTCGGCAAGACGACGCTCTTGAACGCGGTGCTGGCGGTGATCGGGGTGCGCGGGCCAAGAGTGGCGCTCGGCGCGCCCACGGGGCGCGCGGCCAAGCGGCTGTCGGAGGCGACCGGCCTCCCGGCGAAGACGATCCACCGGCTGCTCGAGGTGGATCCGCGCACCGGCGGGTTCAAGCGGCAGGAGTCGCGGCCGCTCGAGTGCGACCTGCTCGTCGTGGACGAGATGTCGATGGTGGACGTGCCGCTGATGCACGCACTCATGCGGGCCGTCCCGCCGCACGCGGCGGTCGTGCTCGTCGGCGACGTCGACCAGCTTCC
>PMKG01000052.1 GCA_003157675.1 Acidobacteriota bacterium | reverse complement strand
GGCGACGTGGTGCTGGCCGTCGGGAACCCGCTCGGTGTCGGCCAGACGGTCACTCTGGGGATCATCAGCGCGAAGGGCCGAGCCACCGGCGGGGGTGACGGCAGCTTCGAGGACTTTCTGCAGACCGACGCGCCGATCAACCAGGGAAACTCGGGCGGCGCGCTGGTGAACACGCGGGGCGAACTGGTGGGGATCAACTCGCAGATCCTGTCGCCCTCCGGCGGCAGCATCGGCCTCGGCTTCGCCATCCCCTCCAACATGGCTCAGAACGTGATGGCGCAGCTCATCAAGACCGGCACCGTACGGCGGGCGCGGATCGGCGTGACCGTGCAGCCGGTGAACTCCGAACTCGCCCAGAGCCTGGGCATGCACGACGTGCGCGGTGCGATCGTCGCCACGGTCGACGCGGACAGTCCGGCACAGAAGGCGGGGATCGAGCGCGGCGACGTGATCACGGCGTTCGACGGCCAGCCGGTCGCCGACAGCAACGACCTCCGTAACCGGGTGGCGAGCAGCATCCCCGGCAGCCACGCCACGGTGACGCTCATCCGGAACGGCCGGGAAGAGACGAAGACCGTCACGCTGGGCGAGTTGTCGAGCACACGGCTGGCGTCGTACAACGGGGAGGAGGGGTCGAGCGGCGATCGCTTCGGGTTGACCGCTGAACCGGTGACGCCCGACCTGGCCAACCAGATGGGCCTTCGGGTCAAGCACGGTTTGGTCGTGGACAACGTGGCCCCGGCCAGCGTGGCCTCCGACGCGGGGCTCCAGTCGGGCGACGTCATCGTCGAGGTCAATCACCGGCCGGTGAACACGCTCGAACAGTTCCGCGACGCCGTCGGCGCCAATTCCGGGCGGCCCGCGCTGTTGTTGGTGAACCGGCAGGGGAACGATCTGTTCATCGCGCTGTCGGCGAAGCGCGGATGAGCTGGCAACCCTAAAGGGTCGCCCTACACACGATCGGGTCGCCCGACAGGACCGTGTGTAGGGCGGGCCTTCAGGCCTGCCGGCCCGGCCGTGAGGCCGCGAAGATCCAGATCGCCGCCGACACGGCGACGACAATCGGCATGAGGATCACGGCCTTCGAGAGGCCAACGGCTTCCGAGAGGGCGCCAAGGACGAACGGAGCCGCCGCGTCGCCGAACAGGTGGATCACGAAGATGCTGCCCGCCATCGCGGTCGCGCGGATCGCGACCGGCACCACGCTCACGATCACGACGTTGATGGGCCCGGTGCTGAGGAAGACCATGAATTCGGCGACGAGCAGCGAGGCCGCGAACATCGCGGGGTCGTGCGTCGTGAACGCCACGACCGTGAACGGGATCGCCAGGATCATCGACACCCCCGACACCCACAGGTGCGCCTGGCGGATGTGCCGGGCCAGGGCGTCGGCGATGTAGCCGCCCAGGATCGTCCCTCCGATGCCGGCGATGACGGTCACCACGCCGAGCACGTAGTTGGCGTGGGCGAGCGGCATCTTCAGTTCCCGGTAGAGATACATCGGCACCCAGAACGACATGCCGCCCACGGCAAACGTGTAGGCGGCGTAGCCGGCGACGGCCAGCACGTAGTCGCGGTTGCGGAGGAGCAGGCCGAGCGAGTGCCTGTAGCTCTCCGCGGGAGCGTGAGGGACGGAGACGGCGGGTGCGTCGTTGATGCCGCGCGGCGGGTCCGGCGCCGTCAGCGTCAGCAACGCGAGCAGCAGGCTCGGCAGGCCGACGGCGAAGAACGCGGCCCGCCAGCCGAAGTGGGCCTCGATCCCCCCGCCCAGCAGGTACCCCACGGCGCTGCCGACGGGAATGGCCAGGTAGAAGACCGCGAACACGCGACCGCGCCGCTCCGGCGGGTAGTAGTCGGATATCAGCGCCGGAGAGATCGAGGCGTACGAGGCTTCGCCGACGCCCACCGACCCGCGGGCGAACATCATCTGCCAGAGGGTGCGCGCCAGGCCTCCTCCGGCCGTCGCCAGGCTCCAGATGGCCACGCCGATCGCCATCAGCCGCGTCCGCGAGAACCGGTCTCCGAGCCAGCCGAAGAGCGGCGAGAAGACGAAGTACGAGACCAGGAACGCGCTGCCGAGCAGGCCGATCTCGGTGTCGGTGAGCTTCAGCGCGTCCTTGATGCGCGGCGCCACAGCCGGGAACACGTAGCGGTCGATGTAGTTGACGAAGTTGAGCAGCGTCATCAGGCCGAGGCCGTACGCCGCCGCCCCCCGCGTGAGCCCAGACTTGCCGGTCACTGGCTGGTTGGTCATCCTGCTGCACCATGAATCGCGGGCCGCGGAAAGTTACCGACGCGGCGCGCGTCCGTCTCGCGCCAGCACGACGACGGTCTCGACGTGCGCAGTGTGCGGAAACATGTCGATGGGCTGCACTCGCTCGAGCCGGTAGCCGGACGGCTCGACCGGCGCCATGTCGCGCGCCAGCGCACCGGGGTTGCACGAGACGTAGACAATGCGGGCGGGCCGCAGGGTTCGAAAGACGACGTCCAGCACGCGCGGCGGGCACCCCTGGCGCGGCGGGTCGAGCACCACCGCGTCCCACTCGCCGAGGGCGATCCTCACGGGCTGCCGGCGCGCTGACGTCCGCCTGTCGCCAGGCGTTCCACCCAGCGCATCCTCGACGCGCGCGGCCACCAGCCGGCACCGCTCGGCGGCGATGCGATTCAGTCGGAGGGCCGCCGCCGCACCGGCCGTCGCCTCGCGGCTCTCCTCGACCGCCGTGACCGTTCGTCCCGCCTTCGCCAGCGGCAGCGCGAATAGCCCGACGCCGGCATACAAATCGAGCACGCGGCCGAACCGCGGGTCGGCCAGCGCGTCGAGAACCACGC
>PMKG01000161.1 GCA_003157675.1 Acidobacteriota bacterium | reverse complement strand
CAAGCGCGCCGGCGGCATGGGCCTCATCTCCGGCCGCAAGGCGTTCCAGCGCCCGATGGTCGAGGGCGTCAAGTTACTGAACATCATCCAGGACGTGTACCTGGACGAGTCGATCACGGTGGCGTAACAGAAGGCTCAGGGCTCAGGACTCAGGGCCCGATCACCGATCCCCCAGCCAGCCGGCCAGGATCGCCTTTTGCGCCGGCGTCGGGTCGGCCATCGGCTTCAGGCGGAAGGAACGCTCGGCCTTCGGGCCGAGCGTCACGTCCACCTCGCGCTCGGCGCCTCGCCGGACGATGACGACGCGGAGGCGGTCGCCGGGCTTGCGGGCGTCGATCGCGTCGGCGATCGAGCGGGAAGTCGCGGCCACGCCTTCCACCGAGCGAATCTCGTCCTGCACGCTGATCCCTGCGCGGGCGGCCGGTGAATCCCACTCCACCCTCGACACGACGGCGACACCGTCTCTATCGTCGGTCGCGGCGCCCCACGCGGCGCCCGCTGTCGGCGTCATGTCCACCTCGAGCCCCGCATACGCGAGGTACTTCGCGTAATCCACCGGCTTCACGGTCGTCGCGTAGACGTCGAAGATCTCGGCCAGGCGTCCGCCCGCCACCCGCTCGCATACGGCGCGGAACTCCTCGTCGGTGAACCCCCGCTTCTTCTGCTGGTAGAACTCCCGGAAGAGCGCCCGCATCACCTCGTCGAGCGACCGCGCGTTGCCGCTGCCGTGCCGGATCGCGAGGTCGAGCAGCAGGCCGAGGGCGGCCCCCTTGTCGTAGTAGGAGATGGTCGTCGTCGCCAGGTTCGGCACGCGCGTGAAGAACTTGATCCAGGTGTCGAAGCTCGACTCGGTCGCCGACTGGAACAGGTGCCCTGGAGCGTTCTCGTACCTCGCGATGTTCGCGCTTGCGCGCTCCAGCACCTCGTCGCGCGTGAGGAGGCCGGCGCGCCGCAGGATGATGTCCTCGTAGTAGACCGTGAACCCCTCCGACACCCACAGCATGTGCGTGTAGTTCTCGCGGTCGTAGTCGAACGGGCCGAGCNNAACGCCATCCAGCGCACGTAGGCTCCCGGCAACTCGATGTCTCCCAGGCCGCTCGTCAGCGCCGTGGAGTTGAGATGCTCCAGCCCGCCGCCGCCCGGCCCGATCACCAGGAACGCGTAGTGCGTGTACGGGATGTCGCCCATGAGCGTGGCTGCGGCCTCGATCATCTTCTTCAGGTCGGCCACGAACTTCACCCGATCCAGCCTGCCGAGGTTGTTGCCGGCCAGGACGTGCGGGATGCCGCGCACCTCGAACGGGATCACTTCCTGGTTGCCGACCAGGATCGGGCAGTCGTACAGCGTGTCGACGTCGGGAGCGGTGAACGTGTCCGGTTGGCCGGGAACCGGGTCGAGGCCCGTGGACACCTGGCGCCAGCCGCTGAACGGTTTGACCGTGACCGTCACCGGGCGCCCGAGACGCCCGGCCACGTGCATGAAGACGCCCGTCGGGCAGATGAAGGCCCGGGCGTCGTCCAGGTAGCTGTCGGCGACCGACGACGCAA
Source organism: Acidobacteriota bacterium (assembly GCA_003157675.1). Taxonomy (GTDB): domain Bacteria; phylum Acidobacteriota; class Vicinamibacteria; order Vicinamibacterales; family Fen-181; genus FEN-299. The sequence goes on along the minus strand of PMKG01000161.1, from coordinate 1,990 downwards.
ACGCATAGACGTCATAGGTGACCGCCACCGTGGAGGCCGAGCGCGTGTGCAGCTGCCACGCGTTCTTGGCCGTCTTCTCCCACCGAATCGTCTGCCCCCGCCCGTCCTCCGCCTTGAAGTTCAGCACGTTCCGCGCGTAGTCCATGATCAGGTAGTAGCCGGGCGTCCAGACGGGCAGCTTCACCTCAAGGGTGTCGCTCCGCACTCCCTCGACGCGCAGCACCACGTGGAAGTAGTGCGTGGACGGCTGGTCCATGGACACGGTGAGCGAGATCCGCTCGACGGGTGCCGGGGCGGGCTCGACGGCCCATGCCAGCGACGACGACGGGAGGACGACGAGCGAGAGCAGGAGGAAGGACAGAACGAAGCGGCGCGAAAGCATCGGCGGCCTCCATGTGCGGTGACAGCGGAGGGAATTCTACTGCTTTCCTGCATCGAGGTCGCGCCAACTGGCGTAGTCTCTTGGGAACCATGTGCGGGCGTCCGGAGCGATCATGAGCCATCGACGGGTGGGGGATGCCGTTCGCCGGGTCCTTCTCAAGTTGCGGGGCGCGCCGATCGATTACGACCTCGGCGCATACCGGCGCGCGCTCGGCCGGGTCGAGGCGATCGACGTGTCCGCGCTGACCGACTCCGCCATCGCGGAAGAAGCCCGGAGGCTGCGTCAGCGGGCGCGGGACGGCGAGTCGCTCGACGACCTGCTGGCCGCCACCTACGCGCTCGTCCGGGAGGCCTGCGCGCGGCGCCTCGGGCTCCGGCCGTTCGACGTGCAGATGATGGCGGCCGCGGCCCTGCACGAGGGCCGGCTCGCGCAGATGGCGACCGGCGAAGGCAAGACGCTGGTGGCCGTGCTGCCCGCCGCGCTGAACGCACTGGCCGGTCGGGGCGTCCACGTCTTCACCGCCAACGACTATCTCGCCCGACGCGACGCCGCATGGATGGGCCCGGTCTACGAGCAGCTCGGCCTCTCGGCCGCGGCGATTTCGCCGGGGATGGGCCGCGACGAGAGGCGTGCCGCGTACGCGGCCGACGTCACGTACGAGACGGCAAAGGAGGCCGGGTTCGACTTCCTCCGGGACCAGACGATGACCGACCAGGCCGACGTCGTGCAGCGGCCGTTCCAGTACGTCATCGTCGACGAGGCGGACTTCATCCTGATCGACGAGGCGCGCGTGCCGCTCGTCATTGCGGGGGAGGCGCCGTCGCCGCCGGTCTCCCACGACGTCGTCGCGAAGGTCGTCGGGCAGCTCCGGGCAGGCACGGATTACCGCGTCGACGAGAACGCGCGGAACGTCGCCCTGACCGACGCCGGCTTCCGTCACGCGCAGCGCCTGCTTGGCTGCAAGCCGCTCCACCTGCCCGAGCAGCAGACGCTGCTCGCGGCCGTCCACGTGGCGCTGCACGCCCTGGTGCTCCTGCACCGCGACCGCGACTACATCGTCCGCCGGGGCCGGATCGAGCTGGTGGACGAGTTCACCGGCCGCGTGGCCGACAACCGCCGGTGGCCGCACGGCATCCAGCCGGCGATCGAGGCGAAGGAAGGGCTGGACGTGCAGCCGGAAGGCCGGGTGCTCGGATCGATTCCCGTGCAGCATTTCGTGCGGCTCTGGCCGAAGATCGCGGGGATGACGGCGACGGCCGAGCCGTCGGCCGTCGAACTGCACGAGTTCTACGGGCTGAAGACCGTGGTGTTTCCGCCGAACCGGCCGTGTGTTCGCGTGGACGAGCCGGACGTCGTCTTCACGCACCGCGCGGCGAAGACGGCCGCGCTCATCGAGGAGATCGCCCGGGTGCAGCGCACCGGCCGCCCGGTGCTGGTGGGGACGTCGAGTGTGGCCGAGTCCGAGGATCTGGCGGCCGCGCTCCGGGAGCGCCACGTGAAGTGCCGCGTCCTCAACGCGCGGCACGACGCTCGCGAGGCCCTGATCGTCGCGCGCGCGGGGATCCCGGGCGCCGTCACGATCTCGACGAACATGGCCGGCCGCGGCAC
>PMKG01000329.1 GCA_003157675.1 Acidobacteriota bacterium | reverse complement strand
CTCAATTTCGATCAGACGCCTAAGAGGCTCAGGACTCAAGGCTCAGGGCTCATGGCGCTCGACACAGTCGAGCACTAGCTGGCATCCACGCTGATCAGCCCAGCTTCCCAAACAGCGCCCGTATCTCGGCGTCGGTCTTCAGCTGGTTGTCGACCGAGAAGGCGTCGAACGAGTTGGCCAGGCTGCCCGCGAGCGCCCGCTCGACGTCGCTGCTCACGACGCCGGTCAGCGTGACGTGCCCGTTGTCGACGATGATGTGGATCGGCGGGTTCTGCATCGCGGCGTACTGCCAGAAATCCGGGTTGCCGTAGATCGCCCGCGCGATCCGATACCGCAGGTCGTCGTCGAAGAACGAGACGGGCAGCGTCTGAATCTCGTTCTTGACCGTGACGACGCCACGTACCCGCTGCGCGCGGCGCGCGAGGTCGCTTGCCTTGAACGGCATCGTCACCTCGCCGGTGAGCGTTACCACGCCGTGATCGACGCTGCCGCTGATGTTGTCGAACACGGTGAACCTCGGGTACGTGATCACTTCACGCACGATGTCACCGAAGATCCGCGCGTCGCTCCGGACGCCCTGCGCGTACACGGTGCCCGAGAGCAGCAACGCGACCGCTCCCGTCAGTGCAGCCTGCTTGAGCATGGGGTCACTCTCCTGGATTATGAGTCCCGCGACTGACACGAGGCCCTGCATGCGCCGGCAGTCACTCTTCAGGGAATCAAATGACGTGCCAGCGGAGCGAGCAGGCAGAGGCAGGGAAAACGCACAAATGCAGGTGTTCGATGTGCGCGAATATGCCTGAGCTGTGCTCCGGCGGGGACGAGGGAACATCCAGGGCTCGGGCGCGACATCTTGGCATCGTGCGATCTATCTAAGAGGCCGCGATTCTTAGTCGCATCCGCCCGGCTGGAGAGGAGACCGCGGTTCACATTCGAGGTCTCTCGCGGTCTGGCTCGGGTTGGCGCCTGGCGGGTCCTGTCGCCGGGATCCCCCAGCGTCCTTGCGCGAAAAACGCTTGTCACGAGAGACGCGCTGCGGCCCGCTGGGGGACCCCCGCCCGGCGCCACCCGCCCGTCGGGACATCTCCAACCGGCCAACATGTGGTCGCCAACCCGAGCCGTACAAGGCGTGCAATTCGGCACCCCGCCAGCGGGGACCGGGACGTGTCGCGGGCGAGCGTTCGTGCAGTGCCGCCGTTCATGGTGCCGCATACGCGACGTGCGGCGTTCGAACGGCGACAGGCGGGAGGCGCCACGCTGGCTCGCGTCAGGCGACCGGCGTCGACGACGACTCAGAATCGCGTTCTCTGTCTGGCGATCGGGCGATCTTGCGATCCGGCTCGACCGAGTCAGCCAGCATCAAGCCGATCCCATCCCAGCTCTCCAAGAGTCGTCCGGTCGCTACCGTTGTGGCTGCTTGGACTTCCACAGAGGAAGTGGTGCAGATTGTGGCGGAGGCGAGGGGTTGTCATCTCATGCCGTCCAGGGGTTGCGAGCTGTCGCACTTCGGGTGGCGACGCGCCCTGCGTCCCCAAATGAGAGGCCGTGATCTGAGTCGCCAGCAGGGCCGGGCGCCTCGCTCGTGGGCCGTCGATGGACGGCCTGCTACGAAGGCCCGCTCGCGACGCATCCCGTCCCTTACTGGCGCCATCCGGAATCGCGCGTTCCAGTTCAACTCGGGTTGGCGACGAGATGTTGGCCTGTCGGCGATGTTGCGACGGGCGGGTGGCGCTAGGCGGGGGCCCCCCAGCGGGCCGCAGCGCGTCGCCCGTGACAAGCGCTTTGTGCGCGAGGACGCTGGGGGATCCTGGCGACAGGACCCGCCAGGCGCCAACCCGAGCGGGCCGCGTGACAAACGGCGGCCGCGAGATACTGGTTGTGTAGCGCAGGGCTAAAGCCCTGCGCTATTTGATCCAACAGGTGGCAGACGGTCGGCGCAGGGGCGCTTTGAGCCTTGGGCCTTCCGGTTTGGGCTTAGGCCGCAGGCCGGACGCCGCCAATAGCCCTGAGTCTTGAGCCTCTTGGCCTGAGCCCTGAGCCTATCCGCCGTGCCCAGCGAACATCACGCCGAGGCTGTAGGTGACGGCCGCCTCGAGGATGCCGACGGCCGTCATCTCGGCGCCGCTCGCCCACCAGGGCCGTGTCGTGACGAGCGCCTTCGAGGCGCCGACGGCGAAGTGCGCCGCGGTGCTGATGACGAACGAGGCGACGACTGCGCGCATCCCGTGAGTGAAGAGGAACGGGATGACCGGGATGATCCCGCCGACCGCGGTGGACAAGGTGGCCGAGATCGTCGAGCGCAGCGGATTGGGGAAGCTCTCCTCGGAAAGGCCGAGCTCTTCGTGCACCAGCGCTTTGAGGAACTCCTTCGAGTCGGCCTGCAGCCGGCCCACCATCGCCTGCGCTTCGGCCGGTGAGAACCCCTTGAGCTGATAGAAGAGCTCGAGCTCGGTGCGCTCCTCATCCGGGTCGGATTCGAGCTCGCGTCGCTCGCGCCCCACCTCCGAGTCGTACATCTCGCGCTCGGATTTCGACGCGAGATAGGCACCGGCGCCCATCGACAGGGCGCTTGCGAGCGTGCCAGCCAGACCGGCCGCCAGGACGACGCTGCTGCCGCCGGTGTACCCCGCCATGCCGGAGACGATGCCGAAGACGGCGCCGAGGCCGTCGTTGACCCCGTAGATGGCATCGCCGACCCATCCCTTGCCGCGAACGTGCCACCGCTCGCGCCCGAGGATGGTGTCGAGCATCTTGCGCGGCGATGGAGGCGGACCCGCGAGCGCGTGCAGCGTGCGCGCGTGCTCCCGCTCCTCGCGCCCCACTTCGTCGGCGACCTGCCGATCGGCGGGCTCGACGAACGCGGCCGTCAGTCGCTGGTACTCCTCCTCGGCGATGTTCTCTTCCTCCTCGAGCCGGTGGAGGATGACCGACTGATCGCCCAGCTTCTGCAGCCAGCTGAGAGACTGGTGGATCGACGCAGGGTCCGGCGCTCGCCCGGTGGCCGCCTCGATGCGGGCGCTCCACCGCGCCGCGTGCCGCTCCTCGGATTCCGACAGCCGGCGGAGGATGTCCCGCCGGCGCGGATCGGTCTCGCGCTGGCCGAGCAGCCGGTAGGTCGTCGCGGCTTCGACTTCCTGGTGCCAGAGTTTCTGAAGTGACGCGAGGTACTGATCGCGGTCCATGGGCGTCGTCTATTCCCGGAGCCAGAAGGCGGTGACGATGCCGGCCGCCAGCAGCAGGAGCTGTTCGAACGCGCTGACGTCCACGTGCCCCTTGTGGAGGCCGGGCATCAGGTCCGCCATCGCGATGTAGAGGAAGCTCGCGGCCGCGACCGCCAGCGCGTAGGGCAGCACGCCGGGCAGCGAGCCGAACGCCAGGAAGGCCGCGACGGTTCCCGTGACGGCGCCGGCCGCCGACAGCACGCTCAACCCCAGCGCCGGACCGCGCCGGTAGCCCGCGTGGAGCAGCACGGCGAAATCTCCCACCTGTTGCGGCACTTCGTGCAGGGCCACGGCGATGGCCGTGCTCACGCCCAGGGGGATCGACGTCTGGACCGCGGCGCCGATCGCCACGCCGTCCACGAAACTGTGGAAGCCGTGGCCGATGAGGATGAGCGCGCCGGGGCGGCCGTGCGTCTCGCAGTCCTCGCTGTGGCAGTGATGCCAGAGCACGAGCTTCTCGAGGACGAAGAAGCCCATGATGCCGGCCAGCAGGACCATGCCGGTCCGCGCGGGGCTCAGATCGTGGAGCACCTCGGGCAGCAGCGACAGCAGCGCCACGCCGAGCAGCATGCCGACGGCATAGCTGATGAGATGAGGGACCAGCCCCATCCGCGTCTTCGGCTTGAGCAGCAGAAGCACCGACGCCAGGAGCAGGCTGCCAAAGCTCCCGATGACGCTCAGACCGATGGCCGTGGCGAAGAGATGCACCCCGAAATCATAAAGGAGATCGGGTGTATCCTCGACTCAATTCGTGCCGTGGCGAGGCCGTGACATCCGTCGGAACGCGTCCAGGAGAGAGGCCACATCATGCTGGTTCGCGACATCATGAGCAGTCCCGCGATGGCCATTCCCGCCGCGACCACGCTGGCGGACGCGTACCGCTTCATGCGCGAGAAGGGTATCAGGCACCTGCCGGTGATCGAGGGACCGGATCTCGTCGGGGTCATTACGGATCGCGACTTGAGGCTGGCCACCAGCTCGCTCGTGCCGTCACCGTTCGCGCCCGGGAGCCCGGTCTCGACGGTCATGTCCCGACCGCCGCTGACGGCCGACGCCGCGGACCCCGTGGAGGACGCCGCCCGCACGATGCGCGAGAAGAAGATCGGCTGCCTTCCGGTCGTGGAAGACGGTCGGCTGATCGGCATCATCACGGGGCTGGACCTGCTCGACGCGCTGATGCGCATGACGGGCGCGGACAAGCCCTCGGGGCGCCTCGAGGTGCGCCTGCCGGATCATCCCGGGGAGCTGGCCCGCCTGACGGCCACGCTCAGCGAGCGAGGTCTCAACGTCCACTCGATCCTGACGTATCCCGAAGGGCCGGACTCGGTCCGGACCGTGCTGCGGATCGGCTCGATCGAGATCCGGGCCCTCGCAGGTGACCTGCGTCGCCAGCGGTTCGAGGTCGTGTGGCCGCCGGAGAAGCCATGCCCTCGGTGATCTACCATCGGGCCTACTCGCGCTACTCCTTCGGCGCCACGCACCCGTTCAACCCCGTGCGCGTCGAGATGATGCTCGACCTGCTCGACGCACTCGGCCACCCCGCCCGAACGGTGGCCCCCGAGCCGGCGACGCGCGAGGACCTTCTCCGCGTGCACGCCGAATACTACGTGCGGCGCGTGGAGGCGCTCGGCGCCGGGGAGGAGGTGCCCGACTGCGGGGACTACGGGCTGGGCACCCCGGACACCCCGGCCTTCCGGGGCATGGACGAGGCCACCAGGTGGCTGGTGGGCGGGACGTTGCATGGCGCGCGCCTCATTTGCGAAGAAGGCGAGAAGCGCGTCCTTCAACTCGGCGGGGGACTGCACCACGCGCGGCGCAACTACGCCTCCGGATTCTGCGTCTACAACGACCTCGCGATCGCGATCGACTACCTGACCAGGCACGGCCTGTGGGTGGCCTACCTCGACATCGACGTGCACCACGGCGACGGCGTGCAGCAGATCCTGTACGAAGACAAGCGGGTGATGACGATTAGCCTCCACGAGTCGGGCCAGTTCCTCTTCCCCGGCACCGGGTCGGTCCACGAACTCGGCGCCGAGCTCGGACGCGGCCTCAAGCTGAATCTGCCGCTCGAGCCGTTCACTGAGGGGGAGAGCTACCTCGAGGTGTTCGACCAGGTCGTGCCGGCCGCCCTCCGCCAGTTCCGGCCGGGCATCCTCGTCGTCCAGGCGGGGGCCGACGCGCACTTCGATGATCCGCTCGCGGATCTGATGCTGACGACGCACGACTACGAGGCCATCTTCCGGCGGATCCTCGAGTGGGCGGATCTGTTCACGGCGGGTCGGGTCCTGTTCACCCTGGGCGGGGGATACGCGCTCGGCGCGGCGCCGCGGGTGTGGACGATCCTCCACCTCCTGATCCACGATCTCCCGGTGCCAGGCCGTCTGCCCGAGGCCTGGCGGAGGAAGTGGACGGCGACGCTCGAGGGCACGGTGCCGGCGGCGCTGCACGACCCGACGCCGAGCCGGTTCGATATTCCCAACCGCCAGGAGATCGCGCACCGCAATAGGCAGACGGGAGAGCGGTTGCTCGAAGGCGCGCGTCCCTACTGGTTCTGATTCGCGTGAGGGCCGGCCGGCGCGTCGCCCGAGTGACCGGCCGGGGGAGGTGCCCATGTTCCGAATCATCCCCGGCGGCGAGCACTTCAGCGAGTACGTCCTGCTGCGTGACGGGCAGAGCGTCCACCTGCGCTCGGCCACCCCGGCCGACATCCCCGCCGTCGAGGCGCTGATGCAGAGCGTCTCCCCCGAGAGCCTGCAGCTGCGGTTCATGGGTGCGGTCTCCTACGTGGCGCGGAGCGTCATCGAGAGCATGTGCATCGAAGACCCACGCGAGCGGCTAAGCCTGCTGGCCCTCGTGGGCCAGGGGGCGGACGCGCGCGTCGTGGCCATCGGCAACTACGTCTCCCTCGGGGTTCTCGGGAAGGCCGAGGTCGCGTTTCTCGTCCACGACGAGTACCAGGGCCGGGGCATCAGCACGCTGATGCTGGAACGGCTCGCCGGGATCGCCGCCGGCAACGGGTTCACCGGCTTCGAGGCCGAGGTGCTCTACGAGAACCAGGCGATGCTCAACGTCCTGCGCGATTCGGGCTTCGAGGTGTGCCAGGCCTACGAGGGCAGTAGCATCCACGTGCAGTTTCCCGTCGAGGGGCTGGCGTCGCTTCGGGAGCGGGCCGAGTTACGCGACCGCATCGCCGCGGCCAATTCGCTGGTCCCGCTCCTCCAGCCTCGTACGGCGGCGGTGGTCGGGGCCTCGCGCGACCCGGCCGCGGTCGGCAGCATGATCTTCCGCGCCATCCTGCGGAGCAATTTCGCGGGGACCGTCTACCCGGTGAACAACCAGGCCGTGTCGGTCCACGGGGTTCGCGCCTACGCCTCAGTGGGCGGCCTGCCCGAACGCGCGGACCTCGTGGTCGTCGCCGTTCCCGCCGGCCACATGCTGGAGGTGGCGGCCGATGCGCTCCGTTCAGGAACCAAGGGCCTGCTGGTCGTGACGTCGGGCTTCGCCGAAGCAGGCCCCGAGGGAGCGGCGCTCCAGAAGGAACTGCTGGCCCTCGTCAGGTCGCACGGCGCGCGGCTCATCGGTCCCAACTGCCTCGGCCTGTTGAACACCCATCCGGACGTCAGCCTGAACGCGAGCCTGGCGCCCGCGATGGCGCCGCGCGGCCGCATCGGGTTCTACTCGCACTCCGCGGCCCTCGGGCTCGTGATCCTGGACTACGCCGCCGAGCGCGGCCTGGGGTTCTCCACGTTCGTCTCCGCCGGCAACCGCGCCGACGTCTCGGGCAACGACCTGCTGCAGTACTGGGAGGAGGACCCGTCCACCGATGTTGCCGTGCTCTACCTGGAGACGTTTGGGAATGCCCGCCGCTTCACGCGGATCGCGCGTCGCGTCGCCAGCCGCAAGCCGGTCCTGTGCGTGAAGAGCGCCCGGAGCCGGGCCGGGCGCGACGCGGCCCGGGCGCACATCGCCGCCGCGGTGGCCCACAGCGACCCGAACGTGGACGCGCTCTTCCACCAGGCCGGCGTGATCCGCGCCGACACGCTCGAGGAGATGTTCGACGTGGCGGCGCTCGTCGCGCACCAGCCGTTGCCGCGGGGCAAGCGGGTGGCGGTCGTCAGCAACTCTGGCGGGGTTCTCACGATCTCGGTGGACGCCTGCGAGGCGCGCGGCCTGGTGGTCGCGGCGCCCGGCGTGATCGACGTGGGCCCGTTCGCCACGGTCGATGAGTACGAGGGCGCCGTGCAGAAGGCGATGGAGCTGGACGAGGTCGACGCCCTCATCGCGATCTATGCGTGCGTGGGCGACTGCGACCCCGAGATCGTGGGGCGCGGTATCCGCCGCGGCGTGCTCCGCGCCGAGCGGACGACGGGAATCCCCAAGCCCGCGCTCCTGTGCCTCATGGGCGCGCAGCGGGCGGTGCGGCTCGGTGCGGAAGGCGCGAGCGAGCTCGGGTCCCGCCACGTGTTCCCGTCGTACCGGTTCCCGGAATCGGCCGCGCGGGCGCTTGCCCGCGCCGTCCAGTACGCCGAGTTCAGGTCGCAGCCTGCGGGACGCGTCCTCTGGTACGAGGACATCGACGCGGCGACGGCGCGTCAGGAGGCGCAGGCGCTCGTCGGCCACGAGGCCGGTGACGTCGCCTGGCTCGAGGGCGAGCGCGCCACCGGCGTCCTTCGATTCTTCGGCATTCGGACCGGGGCCGGCGCCGGCGCGCCCGGCGCCCGCGGGCCTGGCGACGCCACGCTCGAGGTCCGGTCGGATCCCAGCTTCGGCCCCCTCATCCTCCTGTCGCGTGCCGGCCAGGATCCGGTCGTGCGGATCACGCCGCTGACCGATCGGGACATCCGGGATGTCCTGCAGGCGGCGGGGCTGCCGGCCGGCCGCGGCGTGGAGGAGCTGCTGGGGCGGGTCTCGCAGATGATCGAGGAGCTGCCGTGGCTGTGCGGCATGACCGCGCGAGTGTTCGCCCAGCCGGAACAGGGCGAACCGGCCGGGGCGCTGCTCGGCGACGACGTCAGGATGGGATTCTGCCAGCACGATGCGGGGCTGCTCTAGATGAGCGGCCACGGTTCTGAGTCGCCAGCAGGGCCGGGCGCCGCGAAGAGCCGAGAGCCCAGAGTCGTCATTCTCCGGCGCTCGACAAGTGCGGACGGACCTGGAGAGGTTCCTGGCTCCCGATTCGATGACGCTGGTACCAAGGGTGGTGGGCTCGCAAGGTGTTACAAGTCAGTTCCCCTGATTGGCTGATCAACTGAGCCGGTCATCAGGAGGCCCTATGAAAGTCAACTGTAAGCCGACGGGCAGATGTGTGCTGCTCATCATGGCGCTGATTGGTACTTCTCTGAGTTGCACTGAGCCGCCTCGAAGTCACGCTGCTCTCAGTGGTCCGGTGGACACCAA
>PMKG01000455.1 GCA_003157675.1 Acidobacteriota bacterium | reverse complement strand
CGAGCAGCTTCTGCTTGTCCTCGGGCTTCATGTCGAGCAGGCTGCCGAGCAGGTACGCCAGGCGGAGCGGGTCGTCGATGCTCATCACCATCGCCCGCAGTTCCTGCGAGAGCCCCGACGTCAGGGTCATCGCGCGGTCGATGAGCTCCTTGAGGCTCCTGACGTAGGCGTCCACTTCGAGCGTCTGCTCGACCTCCTCGGGCCGCGCGGTGATCGCCGCGGTCATCACCATGCCGGTCCGCGAGACGACGCCCGCGGCCCGCGCGACGCCCTCGATGATGACGTGCACGCCGGTGGAGGACTTCGCCATCTGGCGGATGATCCCCACCGTGCCGATCTCGCTGACGTCGCCCGGCTGGGGATCCTCCACCTCCTCGCGCTCCAGCGTCAGGAACAGCATCCGGTCCGCGCCGAGCGCGCGGTGCACCGACTCGACCGAAACCGGCCGGTCGGCGGCGAGCGGCTGGAGCGTCAGCGGAAACAGAACGCTGCGGCGGAGCGGGAGCACCGGCACTTCGGCCGGCAGCTGGATTGACGGAATGGTCGCCATATCCTCATTCTCGCACAGTCATCTTCACAACCTGCCCCGCGCCATGCGGCCGTGCTACTCGTGCCACCACTCCACGCGCTGGCGCTCCGAGCGGCGGAAGACGAACACGGCCGCGATGCCGAAGAGGAACCCGGCCACGTGCGCCCAGAACGCGACGCCTCCGTGGTTGCCGGCCGTCTGGGCCACCGACCCGACGCCGCTGAACAGCTGCATCAGGAACCAGAATCCCAGGAAGAGCACCGCGGGGATCTCGATGATGTCCACGAAGACGATCAGCCAGATCAGGGTGAGCACCCGCGAGCGCGGGTAGAGTACGAAGTAGGCGCCCATCACGCCCGCAATCGCGCCGCTCGCCCCGATTGTGGGCATGTACGAACCGGGGTTGACCAGCGCCTGCGCGAGCCCCGCGACGACGCCACATAGCAGGTAGAAGACCAGGTAGCGGCCGTGACCGAGCCGGTCCTCGACGTTGTCGCCGAAGATCCACAGGAACCACATGTTCCCGATGACGTGGAGCCACCCGCCGTGCAGGAACATCGACGACAGGAGCGTCGGCCACGCGAAGGCGGCCGGGACGATCCCGTAGTCGCGGATGAGAACCTGACGGGCCGAGCCCGGGAGCGACAGTTCGAACCAGAAGGCGAGCGCGTTTGCGGCGATGATCCCGATGGTGACAGCCGGCGTGGTCCGGGAGGGGATGACGTCGCGCAGCGGGATCACGCCACGAGTATACGGTACGACTGCCCCGACAGAGCTGGCCGGCCCGGGCATATAATCTGATCTTCACGACATTCCGGAGCCCAGACATGCCGAGATTCATGCGGGTGATGGCGATTGGCGCCGCGACGGTTCTCCTCGCCGCCGTGCCGCCGGCGTCGGCACAGCAGGCGGGTGGGACACAGGCCGGCGCCCAGGCCGGGACGCAGGCCCCGCCCCAGCCCGCGGCGGGCCAGGCCGACCAGTCGGCGCAGGCGCTGCGCGCCGAGCTCGATCGCCTGCGCCAGGAGTTCGACGCGGTGAAGCAGCAGTACGCCGACCGGCTGGCCGCGCTGGACGCCAAGCTCACGGCCATGGAGGCGGCCAAGCCCGCGCCGACTCCGGCCGCAGCGCCCGCCGCGCCTGAAGCGCCGGTCGCGCCGCCCTCGGCCGCCCTCTCGAAGGTCTTCAACCCGGACATCGCGGTCATCGGCGACTTCCTCGGCGCCGCCGGGCACAACCGGGTGGCTCCCACGTCCTCGGCCCTCGAGATGCACGAGACGGAACTCTCGTTCCAGGCGGTGGTCGATCCGTACGCGCGAGCCGACTTCTTCCTGACGCTCGGGCCGGACGGCGGCATCAACGTCGAGGAGGGGTACCTCACCTTCACGTCCCTGCCAGGCGGGTTCCTTCTCAAGGTCGGCAAGCTCCACAGCGCGTTCGGCAAGGTCAATCAGATGCACAACCACGTGCTGCCGTGGACCGACCGACCGCTCATGACCGAGAACCTGGTCGGCGGCGAGGACGGCATCTCGGACGCGGGCCTGTCGGTCGCGCGACTGATCCCGAACCGCTTTATGTTCCTCGAGGCGACGGCCGAGGCCTATCGTGGCGAGTCGGCGATCTTCCACGCTCCCTCGCGAGGCGACCTGACCTACGTCGGCCACCTTCGGGGCTACCAGGACCTGAGCGAGGCGGCCAACGTCGACCTCGGCGCCTCGGTGGCCTACGGGCACAACGGCTTCTCGCCGGATTCGACGACCCGGCTCATCGGCATCGACGCGACGTTCCGTTACCGCCCGCTCCGGATGGCGCTCTATCACCGGTTCCTCGCGCGCACCGAGCTCGTGTGGAGCCGGCGCAGCGAGCTGACGGGGAAGCCCGAGTCGTTCGGCGCCTACGTGTCCGGCGAGTACCAGCTGGCCGAGCGGTGGTTTGGCGGGGTGCGGCTCGACTACGCCGATCGCGCGACCGACCCGACGCTGACCGACAAAGGAGGCTCGGTGATTCTCACATACTGGCCGAGCGAGTTCAGCCAGGTGCGAGGACAATTGCGCCGGACGCGCTACGCTGAAGGAGTGACGGCGAACGAGTTCCTGTTCCAGTTCTTGTTTTCGATTGGAGCCCACGGAGCCCATCCGTTCTAGGAGGGCTCAGGGCTCAAGGCAAGAGGCTCAGGGCTCAAGGCTCAGGGTGGGGCCCCAACGTCGCGGGCCGCAAGTCGCGAGCCGCGAGTCGGCTGGCGAAGAGGAACATCGATGCATAACCGCTTCTCTCTTTTCGTCGCCGCCGCGTTGATGCTGGCCGGCGCCCGCCCGGCCTGCGCGGGCGGGAAGATCAACATCGTGACGGCCACCGAGGACCTGGCCGCGCTGGCGCGCGAGGTCGGCGGCGACCGGGTCGAGGTCGATTCCCTCGCGCGCGGCTACCAGGACCCGCACTTCGTCGAACCGAAGCCGAGCTTCATCCTCAAGCTCAATCGCGCCGATCTGCTCATCGTCGTCGGGCGCGAGCTCGAGATCGGCTGGCTGCCGCCGCTCATCACCCAGAGCCGGAACTCGAAGATTCAGCCCGGCGCCGCCGGCTACCTCGACGCGTCGTTGACGGCGCGGATCCTGGAACTGCCGACCGGCCAGGTGACGCGTGCGATGGGCGACGTCCACCCGCTCGGAAACCCGCACTACTGGCTCGACCCCGACAACGGCCGGCGCATCGCGCAGGCGATCGAGAAGAAGCTCGCGGAGATGAGCCCGGGCGACGCCGCCTCGTTCGCGGCGCACTATGCCGACTTCGACAGGCGGCTCTCCGCGGCGGAGAAGCGGTGGGACGGAGAGATGGCGCCGTACCGGGGCATGAAGATCGTCACCTACCACCGGTCGTGGCCGAACTTCGCCGAGCGTTTCGGCCTCGACGTGGTCGCCTACATCGAGCCCCGCCCCGGCATCCCCCCGTCGCCGAGCCATACCCTGGAACTCATGCAGGAGATGAAACGGCAGGGGGTGAAGATCATGCTGGTCGAGCCGTACTTCGACCTCAAGACGCCGGACGCCATCGCGCGCGACACGGGCGCGAAGGTACTAGTGATGGCGCCGTCGGTCGGCGGAGAGAAGGAGACTACGGACTATCTGAAGCTGTTCGATTACGATATCAACATGCTGACGACGGCGTTCAAGCAGGTGAGCGGGAAGTAGCGGCAGACCGATCATGGACCTGACGATCCTGCAGTTCCTGGCGGCGCCGTTCGTCGCCAGCCTGATCCTCACCGGCATCCACGCCTACCTCGGGGTCCACGTCGTCGAGCGCGGCGTCATCTTCGTGGACCTGTCGCTCGCGCAGATTGCGGCCCTCGGCGCCACCATCGCGCTGCTGCTGCCCCAAGCCGGCGGCGACCCGCACGCGCCGTTCGTGTACTGGGTCAGCCTCGGATTCACCTTCATCGGCGCGGCCGTCTTCTCGACCATCCGCGGCCAGAAGGCCCGGATCCCCCAGGAAGCGATCATCGGCATCTGCTACGCCGTCGCCTCGGCCGCCGCGATCCTGGCCATGAGCAAGGCGACCTCCGAGAGCGAGCATCTCAAGGACATGCTCGTCGGGAACATCCTGGCCGTGTCGTGGCCGGAGGTGGGACGGACGGCGCTGCTGTACGGCGGGATCGGGCTGTTCCATTTCGTCTTCCGCAGGAAGTTCCTCGCCATCTCGATGAGCCATGGCCGCGACGACCTCCCGGGCGTGTCGGTCCGCCTGTGGGACTTCCTCTTCTACGCGTCGTTCGGATTCGTCGTCACCTCGTCGGTGTCGATTGCCGGCGTGCTTCTCGTGTTCTGCTATCTGATCGTGCCCTCGGTGGCGGCCATGCTCTACTCGGAGCGGATCGGCCGCCGCCTGGCCATCGGCTGGACGATGGGCACGGTCGTGTCGGCGGTCGGCGTCTTCCTGTCGCTGAAACTGGACCTGCCCACCGGGGCCACCATCGTATGCACGTTCGGCGTCGCGCTGGCCCTGATGGCCGGCCTCAAACCGCTCGTCCGTGCCCTTTCCTCGTGATCAGTCGATGATTTGCAAGTCTTGTGGAACCGAGATCGCGGACAAGGCGCTGGTCTGCTTCCGTTGCGGCCAGGCGACGGCCGAACCCACCGTGAAGCCGGCCGTTCTGGCCGATGGGCGGCGCAGGGCACGGAAGGTCGTGTGGCTGGTTGCCGCCGTGTGGCTGGCCGGCGGCGTCGTCGTGTGGAACACCGTGTTCGACGCGCACATCACGCGCGGCGAGCGCATCTACGTCGACCGCCAGCAGGCGTTCGCCGACGGGCACGGGCCGCGCGCCGACATGGACCAGGTGATGAGCGCCGCCCGGAGCGAAGGGCTGCGGGCGGCGTGGGGCTGGACGTCGGTGGAACTGGCCCCGGGACTCGTCCTGGCGGCCCTGTGGTGGTCTAGAACCCGGCGCGGCCGGGGCGGGCCGCCGCGCGCTTCTCGATAGTCGGCAGCGCCTCGTAGAGCACGTCCCCGACAACCTGGAGGCTCCGGGCGCTCACCTTGTCGAGCGTGTCGCCGGCCGTGTGCCACGGCGGATAGGATCCCGGGCCGTCGATGATGTCCACGGCCGGGACGCCGGCGTCGAGGAACGGGATATGGTCGTCCTCGATGGCCTCGGTCTGGTCGAGAAACACGTCGCCGTACTTCAGGCGCTTGGCCGCCGCCCAGATCGCGTCTGTCAGCCACGAGGACGAGGCCGACTCGCGCCGGATGTTGAGGTCGCGGTCGCCGATCATGTCCACGAGGATCATCGCGCGCAGGCTCGAGAGCGACTTGTCCTTCTGCGCCGCCTCGACGTAGTGCCGGCTGCCATACGTGTGGTCCTTGGTCGCCGTATCCCACTCGGGCAACGTGGCCTCCTCACCGTCGAGGAACAGCAGCTCGGTCGTGAGCGGGTTCTTCCGCGCCTTCAGCACCCGTCCCCACTCGATCAGGAACGCCGTGCTCGACCCGGCGTCGTTGGCGCCGACGAAGCGGAATTCACGGAACAGCTTGGTGTCGTAGTGGCCGGCGAAAACAATCCGGTCCGGTGAAGCGCCCGGGATCCGCGCGACGAGGTTCACCATGTGGACTCGGCCGATGGGCGTGTCGGCGTCGAACGGCTGCTCGATGACCTGAATGCCGGCCTCGGCCAGTTGCTTCTTGATGTACTGGCGGGTCGATTCGAGGGCCGGCGAGCCGGCGGGCCTCGGGCCGAACGCGACGACCTGCCGCAGGTACTCGTAGGCGCGGCCGCCGTCGAACTTCGGCGGGGCAGGCGCAGCGGCCATCGCGACGGCTACGGTCAGCATCCAGAGCATCCCCACGACCACGCTACTCCTCATCGGTCGCCTCCTCATCGTCCGGCTCATCGATCGCGGTGCCGGGAATGCGGTACTCGCCGTCCACCCACCTGGCCAGGTCGAGCAGCCTGCACCGCTCGCTGCAGAACGGACGGCAGGCCTGCGCGACCGGGCGTTTCCGGCAATACACGCACAGCGGCTCGTTCACCGCACCATTATGCGGCAGGTACGAAGCCCTTGAGGAGGGATTTGGCGCCGGCGGCGCCTGTCACGACCCCGATGGGGTCGCGTGCCGCACGTCCTTCGCCGAGACGACGAAGATGATGTCCTCGGCGATGTTGGTGGCGTGGTCGCCGATCCGCTCGAGATGGCGGGAGATCAGGATCAACTCCATGGCCGGTTCGATGACCGAGGGGTCCTGCAACATCAGGGCGAGCAGATCGTGGTTGATCGTCGTCTTGAGTCCGTCGAGCGTGTCGTCGCGGTCGAGCACCGACTGCGCCAGGGCCGTGTCGCGCCGGACGAATGCGTCGAGCGCGTCGCGCAGCATCGCCTGGGCGATGTCGGCCATGCGGGGGAGGTCGAGCAGGGGCTTGACCGGGGCGTGATTCAGGTAGCGGAGGGGNNTCGTCGCCTCTGACGATCGCCTCGAGGCGCTTCGGTTCCGCCGTCACGAGCGCCTCGACCGCGCTCTCGACGCGTTCCTCGGCGAGGCCTCCCATGGCGAGAATCCGCTCCTTCAGGTGCTCCAGTTCCTCCTGGAAATGCCTGACCTGATCGTGGGTATCCATCGGCCTGAGTCCTGAGTCTTGAGTTCTGAGTCCTGAGTCGTGAGCCCTGAGCCCCTCCTACCCAAACCGTCCCGTCACGTAGTCCTCGGTCAGCTTCTCGCCCGGCGCGGTGAAGATCAGCTCGGTGCGGTTGAATTCTATC
>PMKG01000334.1 GCA_003157675.1 Acidobacteriota bacterium | reverse complement strand
CGAGAACGAAGTACGGATTCCGCCCGGTGGTCGCGGTGCTGGCCGGTCCGATCTCGAACACCTTCAGCCATGGTCGCGGGGCAGGTCGCTGCCCCGCGGCAAGCGGTAACGCTGCGGCCACCAGCGCCACGCACGAGCACCTGGTGACCCCGGTTCGCAGTGTGCACCTCATGTTCGGCTCCCGACTACTTCTTTTCCGGAGCTTCCGGCGGAACCAGCCTTCCATCGGGCATGAACGCGACGCTCTTCTTCGCCGCGCCCTTGATCTGCAATTCGTACTGAACCATCGCCCCCCTGGTCTGTCTCTCGGCGACGGCGACGGTCGCCTTCGGATAGAGCTTCTTGAGCGCCGCGGNNCACCGGCGCGGGCAGATCGGCCGGGTTCATCTCCTCCTCGAGTTCCATCACCGCACCGTCGGCGGCGTAGATGAGATCGCGGGCCTTGCCGTTTTCGACGCTCTCCACTTCGTACACCGTCTTCCCGTTCTCGGTTTCCTTCGAGGTGCCGCGGATGGTCGCCGCGGGATACGCCTTCTTGAACGCGGCCGTCACCGGGGCCGGCAGCTGGACGGCGATCTTGTACGCCTTCGCGCCCTCCTGCTCGTCCTTCTCGTCGTCTTCCTTTTCGGTCTTCGCATCCTTCTTCACGACCGGCTTCGCCGTCGTCGGCTTGGTGGTCGCCTGCTGGGCGGCCACGAGGCTGCCTGCCGCGAGGATGAATGCCGCGAGCGTGCCAAGAGCCCAGACCTTTCTCATGCTGTCCTCCATGAATGTCGATCGATGATTCCGCCGCACTCCGACGCCGGCAGCACGATGCGGAAACGGCTGCCGCGGTGTACCTCCGACTCCACCTCGAGGCGCCCGCCATTCNNGTAGAACCGCTCGAACACGTGGGGCAGATGCTCCGGGGCGATCCCGGGGCCGTCATCGACGACCTCCAGGACGGCGTCGGCGCCCGCCCTGCGGACGACGACCTCGATGGTCGCCTCCTCGGGGCTGTGCTTGATCGCGTTGTCGAGCAGGTTGAGCACCGCCTGGCGCAGCGTCTCCCGGTCGGCGACGATGTCCACTTCCGCGCCGGCGACGACGCGAACCTGCTGGCGCTTCTCCTCCGCGAGCACGTCGAGATCGGCCGCCACCTCCCGCGCCAGACCGGTGAGTCCGACCGTCGCCCGCTTGAGATCCGCCCGTCCCGCGTCGGCCCGCGAAAGCAGCAGCAGGCTGTCCGCCATCGTCGTCAGCCGCTCGGCCTCCTCGAGAATCGATCCGATCATCTCGCGGTAGTCCGCCTCGCTGCGACGCTCGCGCAGGCCGACCTCGCCGACGCTGCGGATGGCGGTGAGCGGAGTGCGCAGTTCATGGGAGGCGTCGGCGGTGAAGCGGCGCAAGGTGTGGAAGGCCCGCTCGAGGCGGGCGAGCGCGTCGTTGATGACGAGGGCGAGTTGTCCGAACTCGTCGGCCGGGTTCTCCACCGGCAGCCGCTCTTCGAGGCGGTCGGCGGTGATCGCGCGCGCGCGGACCGTCATCGCCGCCACCGGTGCGAGGGCGCGGCGGGCGAGCCAGTAGCCGGCCCCGACCGCCACGGCGAACGCGAAGGGGAGGCTGAGGCCGAGCACCGTCGCGAACTCCTCGAGTTCCTGGCGCGCGAACCGCTCGCTGCGCCCGACGCGGACGTAGAGCGTGCGTCCCCCGACCGACGCGGGCCGGACGAGCGTACTTACGCGGTCACCGCCCGGGAGGCGCAGTGTCACAGGCGTGCGCGGCCAGGCCGAGGGCAGCCCGGATGGCGCCGGCAGGGCGGGCCGGCGCCCGCGGTCGGCGACGCGCCGGCCGTCCGGCGTCCAGACATCCACCCACACGAGGTCGTTGCCCCCCGTTCCGGCCGCACCCGCGCCAGTGGACGCGGCGTCAGCCGCCGAGGCGGCGGTTCCCGAGAGATCCTGCTCCAGCCACTGCACGGCCAGCGCCTGGTCGCCGTCGAGCTGACCGTCGAGCGCCTCGTAAAGGTCGTCGCGCACCTGGATCAGCACCGCCGCGGCATACACCGACACCACGACCAGCAGGGCGATGCCGTGCCACAAGGCGAGCCGCGCGCGGACGCTGCGGGGCCAGCTCACGGCTCCTCCTCGCGGACGACGAACCCGACGCCGCGCACGGTGTGGATGAGCCGGGCACCGGCCTCGCGATCCACCTTGCGCCGGAGCCGCATGATGTGGACGTCGATGACGTTGTCGAGCGGCGTGCCTCGGGCGGGCTCGCGCCACACCTCGCGGGCGATCTGGTCCCGGGAGACTACCTCGGCCTGGTGGCGGACCAGGAACTCGAGCAGCTCGAACTCGCGCGCGGTGAGCGGGAGGGCACGGCCGGCGCGCGTGGCGCGCCGTGCGACGGGGTCGACCTCGAGGTCGGCGATCGACAGGCGCGATGGCGTCTCCGGTCGGCCGCGCCTCAGCAGGGCGCGGACCCTGGCCAGCAGCTCGGCGAACGCGAACGGCTTGACGAGGTAGTCGTCGGCGCCCGCGTCGAGGCCCGACACCCGGTCGGCCACCGTGTCGCGCGCCGTGAGGATGAGCACGGGCGTGCCAAGGCCCGCGCCCCGCAGTTCGGCCAGCACGTCGAGGCCGCTGCGCCCGGGCAGCATCAGGTCGAGGACGACGAGATCGAACGGCTCCCGGCGGACCAGCACGAGGCCATCGTCGCCGGTTCCGGCGATCTCCGTGCCGTAGCCTTCGGCGCGCAGACCGTCGCGAACGGCGCGGGCGACCTTCGATTCGTCCTCGATGACCAGGATGCGTGTCACGGCAGGGATCTTGTAGCTCAGGCTGCGGCGGCAGGGCTACTGAAGATTTCCTGAAGCCCGACGATGACGAAGGGCATGCGACCGGCCATGCGACCGGCCAGGCACTGGCCTTCAGCGCACGATCCAGTGTAATCTCTGAGGACCTGCAGACGTCCCGACCGCTGCCGGGAACCCGGCGCCACGATGGATGACTTTTTCCCTGCAGGACCCCAACAGCGTCACAACGCTCTTGGTTCGAAGCCGTTATACTGCTGAGCTCCGCGACGGAACGGAGCTTGCTCGGATCAGTCGTATGCCAGAAGCCAATCGTCGTGTGCGAGGGGTGGTCGTCATCCACGCCGAGCGGTGCAAGGGCTGTGCGCTCTGCGTCGAGTTCTGCCCGACCGACGTGCTCGCGCTGTCGAGCGCGTTCACGTCGAAGGGATACCACCCGCCGGAGGTCGTCCGGCCCGAGGCCTGTTCGGGCTGCGACCTGTGCGGAATGTACTGTCCGGATTTTGCGATCTACGGATACAGGCTCTAATCGCGGCACTTCCCGAGGATTTCCATGCATGCCGATCCGGCTGGCGTCCTGACGGGCGCCCACTTTCTTGACGGCGACCACGCGTGCTGCGAAGGCGCGCTCGCGGCGGAATGCCGCTTCGTCGCCGGCTATCCGATCACGCCGTCCACGGAGGTCGTCGAGCGCATCGCGCAGCGGTTTCCGCAGGTCGGCGGCATCTTCATCCAGATG
>PMKG01000030.1 GCA_003157675.1 Acidobacteriota bacterium | reverse complement strand
CCGGGCAAGGTGAACCCGACGCAGGCCGAGGCCATGACCATGGTCTGCGCGCAGGTGATCGGCAACCACACGACGATCTCCGTGGCCGGCAGCAGCGGTCAGCTGGAACTCAACGTCTTCAAGCCGGTCCTGATCTATAACCTGCTGCAATCGATTCGCCTGCTCGCCGACGCCTGCCGGAGCTTCGCCGACAACTGCGTCGCCGGCATCGAAGCCCGGAGAGACCGCATCGAAGAGTTGTTGGGCCGCAGCCTGATGCTGGTGACGGCGCTCAATCCGGTTGTCGGGTACGACAACGCTTCCAGAATCGCGAAGAAGGCGCAGCAGGACGGCACCACGCTGAAGGAGGCCGCGATCGAGCTGGGGTTGCTGACGGCGGAGGCCTTCGACGCCGCCGTTCGCCCTGAAGACATGATTGGCCCGCAGGACTGACGCCGCGTCTGGCCTGTCGAGCCATAAGTAAGTGTTACCAGAGCGGGTATCATCGCGCCATTAATCCGGTTACCAACGAACGTACGGACGATGCTGCCGGTTGACGGTGTGGGCGCCCGCGTGTTGTGCGGGCGTCCAACGACCTCGTGGGCGCGCTTCTGGCGTCCACAGGTCGGGCACCGCGCCCCGGGACGGCCCGGTGATGCGCGAGGGTGTAGACGTGCTCGAGGAGTCGATCGATGCGGGCCGCCGATCGAGCCGGTTGCGGAGGGCGAGCAACGCGCCGTCCTTCGTCGCCAGGCGCCACGCCGCCTCCGCCTGCGTCGCACCGACCGACTCCTCTGGGTCTTGCTCTCACGGGCGTGGTCCGAGTGGCGGCACGCGGTGCAAATCGTCTCACCGGACACCGTCGTGCGCTGGCACCGACGGGGCTTTGCCCTCTACTGGCACTGGAAGTCACGACCCCGAGGTCCCGGGCGGCCGGCCATCGCTGCCGACCTCCGCGACCTGATCCGCCAGATGCAGGCGGCCAACCCGCTCTGGGGCGCGCCCCGCATTCACGGCGAGCTCCGGAAGCTGGGGGTCGAGATCTCCCAGGCGACCGTGGCGAAGTACCTCCGCCGCCATCCTCGAACGCCCCGGCCCCAGACCTGGCGCACCTTCCTCACCAACCACGTGACTCAGCTCGCGTCCATCGACTTCTTCACCGTCCCGACCGCGACCTTCCGCGTGCTCTTCGTGTTCGTCGCCCTGTCCCATGATCGTCGACGGATCGTGCACGACAACGTTACCGCGCACCCGACCGCCATCTGGACCGCCCAGCAGCTCCGTGAGGCGTGGGGCCGTGGGCCGACGCTCCGCGTTTCCTCATCCGCGACCGGGACGGCATCAACGGCGAGGCGTTCGGCCACGCGATACGAAGCCTGGGGACCGAGGAGTTCCTCACCGCCCCTCGGGCGCCCTGGCAGAATCCGTTCGTCGAACGGGTCATCGGCTCCATCCGCCGGGAGTGCTTCGACCACGTGATCGTCTGGAACGAACGCGCGCTCCGCCGCCACCTGTTGCGTTATCTCATCTACTACCACCAGTGGCGGACTCACTTGTCGTTGGACAAGAATGCGCCGATCGCGCGCGCAACACAGTCGCCGAGCGACGGCAGGATCGTCGCCGTCCCGCACGTCGGCGGCCTCCACCACCATTACGAACGCCGCGCCGCCTAGCAGCCCGTGGTGTGCGCCGGGATAAACCGGCGCGGAGTCGTGAATGCAAGAGTCATACAGGAAAGGGCTAGCGACCCATCCTGACCGCGAGTCATGCGTGGTCGGCCGCAAGGCCGCCATCGAAGCGTTGACAGGGGCACGTGCAGGCAGGGTATTGAGCTGCGAAATAATCGCCATCGGGGTGCCGACGTCGTACCACGAGACGGAAGGCCACACCGCCCGTCGCGCCACCGCGAGCGACGTGCGGACCCCGCGCAGTCCGAGACCCCTCGCATGCATGAATACTCCACGCGCGAGAACCGGGAGACCCCATCGATGTCCGCCGGCGTTCACCCGGCGGGCCGGCTGGAGAAGGCTATAACCCCGAAGTCCAGCATGCACGTCGATGGGGAGTCGGACGGTCGCGTAGTACCCGCGAAGGGCTCGAACAACGGCGGCCAACCGCCGGCGGAGAGCCTGGAGGGAAGGCGACCGACCAAGGAGAGCATCGGGCAGCCGACCCCGCCCCGGACACAGTGCCGGACCCGCGAGTCGAGCGGCCTGCTCGGTGTGCGCCAAGTCGCGCAGAGGGAGAAGCGGACACGGTTCACCGCGCTGCTCCACCACATCACCGTCGCACGCCTGCAGGAAAGGTAATTGGTTACCGGGGTTGAGCTATTGACGTGGTGCTTGGAGCGCGGCGGAGACGGTCGGCGTCGGGGCGCGGAGCAGGTCGACGACGAGCGGCACGGCATCGAGGTCGCGGAGGTGCGCGGTGCGCAGGACTGAGGCGAGCACCTGTTGCGTGGCGGCGCCCCGCAGCGAACGATTGCCCCTGCCGGCCATCTTCCGCGTCACGACGGCGGGGCGCAAGGCCTGCTCGGCGCGCCAGTTGGTCGCATCCAGGGTCGGGTCGAAGAGAAACGAGAAGATCGCCGGAAACTCCACGCTGAGATGCGCGGCGAACCGGTCGACGTCGGCGACCGAACTGGTGCGGCCCAGGACGATCGCGAGCGCGGCGGTCAGGCGGCCCCGGGCCACGGCCAGGCCGTGCGTGGACACGGTTGCTCGCGTGGTGCCGACCGCGCAAGGCCAGCGCCTGCCGGAGCAGGGCGTGGACCGCGCCGGGCAGTCGCGTGTGCGGATGATCCTGGCGCAAGAGCCTGGCGCGGCGTAACAGATGCGCCAGACAGGTCTGA
>PMKG01000458.1 GCA_003157675.1 Acidobacteriota bacterium | reverse complement strand
CGCCGCCGACGATGGCGACCACCGAGAAGAGCGCCGCGTCGGCCGGGTTGTGCACGAGCCCCTCGAAGGGGTTCGTCGCCACGTTGTGCAGCCACGGCACCAGGCCGGCGAGGACCAGCATCGCCGCCGCGGCCACGAGGAACACGGCGGGGATCAGGAGCAGCCCCAGCGCCGCCTCGCGCGCCTTGGGACGATCCCCGAGGAGGACGCGCAAGGCCCGCTCGCCGTGGGCGCGCAGGAAGAAGGCGACCAGCCCCACGACGGCTGCGGCGTCGATGAGCGACAGGGCGAACACGTAGCGCGCGGCCAGCTGGCCGTGCGCGTCGAACGGACCGATCCCGGCCGCCGACAGGGCGCCGGCGATGGCGAGCTGCGTGGGGTAGCCCGAGCACGCGAGGATTTCGAGGACGGCGAGGAGTCGCAGCCGGACCACGGGTCGACTCTATCACGCCGGTGACGAGCAGGGCTGAAGCCCTGCTCCATCTGATGATCCTTGGCAGGCCTGTCCCTCTCCAAGTCTCTGTCTCTCTCTGTCTCTGTCCTGAGCCCTGAGCCTTGAGCCCTGAGCCCTTCTGCGTCGGGCGGTCCGGCTGGCAAATGCCCCATTTCGGAAGTACACTCGCAGTCGGACCTCGTAATCGCCGCACGACACCCGCGAGGATGGTCCATGCCCGAAGGTGCTCACAGCAAGATCCCCCCGGATGACAGCCGGCCCGCCGAGCCGGGCGAGCGCGTCCTGGTGGTCGAGGACGATCCGGCCACGCGCGTCGGCCTGACCGAGCTCGTCCGCACGTGGGGATTCGTCGCCGGCAGCGCCGAGGACGGGGAAGACGCGCTTCGACAGATCACCGAGTTCCGCCCGGCGATCGTCGTCACCGACCTGGTGATGCCGCGCATGTACGGACACGCCCTGCTCAAGGCGCTGCGCGAGCAGGACCCCGACATCTCCGTCGTGGTGCTCACGGCCCAGGGGTCGGTCGACTCGGCGGTCGAGGCGATGAAGGACGGCGCCTACGACTACCTCACCAAGCCGGTCGACACCCGTCGCCTGCGCGTCCTGCTGCAGAAGATCGTCGAGCGGCAGGAGACGCTGCGCGAGGTGAAGACGCTCAGGCGCCAGCTGCGCGACACAGGGACGTTCGGCCGGATGATCGGTAGCAGCCCGGGCATGCGCAAGGTCTACCGGATCGTCGAGCAGGCGGCGCCCACCGCGGCCTCGGTGCTCATCAGCGGCGACTCGGGGACGGGCAAGGAACTGGTGGCCCAGACGCTCCACCAGCTGAGCCCGCGCGCCGCCGGGCCGTTCATCGCCATCAACTGNNACGAGAAGGGCGCGTTCACCGGCGCGTCCGAGCGCCGGCCCGGGTGCTTCGAGCTGGCGGACCGCGGCACGCTCTTCCTCGACGAGATCGCCGAGATGACGCCGACGACGCAGGTGAAGCTGCTGCGCGTGCTGCAGGAGCGCAGCTTCCGCCGTCTCGGCGGCCGGGTCGAGCAGACGGTCGACGTGCGGGTGATCGCCGCCACCAACCGCGACCCGGCCGAGGCGGTGCGCGACGGCAAGCTGCGCGAGGACCTCTTCTACCGGCTCAACGTCTTCGCGATCGCGCTGCCGACGCTCAGGGACCGGAAGGCGGACCTGCCGCTGCTCGTCCAGGCCTTCCTCGTCGAGTTCAACGCGCGCAACGGCAGGGCGGTCGCGGCCGTGAGCCCCGAGGCGATGCGGGTCCTCGACGCGCACGACTGGCCGGGCAACGTCCGCGAGCTCAGGAACGTGATCGAGCGGGCGACGATCCTCGCCGAGGGGCAGTTCATCGAACCGAAGCACCTGCCGGCGGAGCTGGTGCGAAAGGCCGACCAGACCTCGACGCCGGCCCTCTCGCTCTCGCCGGGGACGACGGTCGAAGAGGCGGAGCGGCGCCTGATCGAGCTGACGCTCGAGCACACGCGCGAGAACCGGACGCGCGCCGCGGAGCTTCTCGGCATCAGCCTCAAGACACTTCACAACAAGCTCAATCGCTTCAAGCTGAGGAAGTAGGGGCGACGCGTGTACTTCGGCATCAGGGCCAAGCAGATCGCCGCCGTCTCGCTCATCGTCGGCGTGGCCGTCATCGCGCTCAGCCTGCTGCACGTCACCTTCGTCGCGCGCGTGCTGCTCGAGGAGAGCCGCGCCCGCGCCGAGCTGCTCGCCAACACCGTCTTCCAGCGCGCGAAGGACGTCGTGCCCGGCCAGGCCGACCCGTGGGCGGCCATCCGGGCCGACGGCGGCCTGCAGGCGATCCTCGAGTCGGGCGCGTTCGCGCGCAACGTCACCTACGCGGCCATCTGCAACCTGGACGGCGTGGCGGTGGCGGCGTGGGACCCGAGCCGCGCCGGCAAGATCCTGCCGCCGGCCGGCGACCTCGACGCCCTCATCCGGAGGCGCGGCGTGGAACAGCTGCTGAGCATCTACCGATCGAGCGGGCAGACGCTCGAGGTGGAGCAGCCGCTGCTGCTCGGCGAGCAGCGGTTCGGCACCATCCGGATCGGCGTGTCGACGCTGCTCGTCCGCGAGGAGTTCTCGCGCGAGCTGTGGCTGGTCATCGTGACCGGCCTCGTCGCGCTGCTCATCGCCGTCATCGTCTCGGCGGCGCTGGCGAAACTGATCCTCCGGCCGATCCTCGTGATCAAGAGCGGGCTGACGAGGCTCGGCCGGGGCGAATCCGGCGTGCGCCTCGATCTTCCGCAACAGGACGAGTTCGGCGAACTCGGCAGCTTCTTCAACGTGGTGTCCGCCCAGCTGTCGGCCGGCCGCTCGGCGCTGCAGGACTCGAAGACCGACTCGGCGCCGGGCGTCGAGCGCATGGAAGACGAGGTGGCCGTCTTCGGCCCGGCCGGAGACTTGCTCTTCGCCAACCCGGCGATGCGCTCGGCGCTGCCGCCGGACGCGGTCGGGCGGACGGTGAACGATCTGTGGCCTGAGGGCCATCCCTACCGCGATCTGGTCCATGGCGCGGCCGCTCACGGCCAGCCCGCGGGCCCGGTCGGCGCCGGTCCGGCTGCGGCAGGCGGCGAGGCCGGGAACCCCGCCGCGGCCGGCGAGCGCGTCGCGATGGCGTACCCCGTGAGCGACACCGAGGGACGCCTGACCTGCGTGCTGCTCGTGGCGCGAGACGTGGCGGCGCTCGATCGCGTGCAGTCGATGTTGAACTACTCGCGCAAGCTCGTCGCCCTCGGTCGGCTGTCGGCCGGCGTCGCGCACGAGGTGAAGAACCCGCTCAACGCGATGACCATCCACCTCGAGTTGCTCGAGCAGAAGCTGCGGCAGGCCGGCGAGGCGCGGACGGGCGAGCCCGACCTCGCGCCCGCTCTCGAGCATGTGCGCGTCATCGGCGGCGAGGTGCAGCGGCTCGACCAGGTGATGCAGGGGTTCATCAAATTCACCAGGCCCGGCGACCTGGCGTTGCGCGCGATCTCCGTGTCATCGCTCGTCGACGGTGTCGTGCGGGTCGTCGGCCCCGAGTGCGAGGGCGCCGGCGTGCACGTCGTGACCGAGGGGCTCGACGGCCTGCCCGACATCAACGGCGACCCGGAGATGCTGCGGCAGGCGCTGCTGAACCTGGCGCTCAATGCCCGCCAGGCCATGCCCGACGGCGGCACGCTCCGGATCTCGGCCGCCTCGGCGCCCGGGCGGCGCGTGGAGATCCTGGTCGAGGACACCGGCGCCGGGATCAAGCCGGAGCACCTCGGGCGGATCTTCGATCTCTACTTCACCACGCGCGCCGGGGGCAGCGGCATCGGCCTGTCGATGGTCTACCGGACCGTGCAACTGCACGACGGCGAGATCGAGGTGCACTCGATCGAAGGCCGGGGCACCACGTTCCGCGTCCTCCTGCCGCAGGCCGTCTGACGCGGAGGACGAGGGTCGGAGCCGGCCGCCGACGGAGGAACCACCCGCGCCGATCCCTGTCATAATGATGCCCGTGCGAGTTCTCTTTCTTGCGGCGGTGATCGCGGCGCTCGCGGCCGGGGGCTGCGCGACGGCCACGCCCAAGATGGCGCCGGGGCCGGTGGCGCTCGAGGCGCCCGCTCCGCCGCCGCGCGTCATCGTGCCGCCCGAGCCCGAGATCCCGGAGCCGCCGGCGCCCGCGCCCGAACCGGAGGCGGTGGCGCCCAAGACGCCTCGCCGGCCGCCGGTGGCGGGGCCCGTGAAGACCGAGCCCAAGGTCGACAGCCCGCGCGCGATGCAGCAGGCTCCGCCGGCGACGCTGCAGCAGGCGCTGCCCGACTCGCCCGCCGACATCGTGCGGAAGGTGCGCGAGCAGCTCGGGCAGGCGCAAACCGACCTGCGCCGCGTCGACTACCGGGCGCTCGGCGCGGACGGCAAGTCCCAGTACGACACCGCCGCGCGGTTCGTCGAGCAGGCCGAGCAGGCGCTGCGCGAGAAGAACCTCGTGTTCGCGGGGAAGGTGGCCGAGAAAGCGGCGGTGCTCGCCGCCAGTCTGGTCGGCCGCATCGAGCCCTGACACGGCCCAGCTTCAAGCCCGACTGTCAATCCGAATCTGGTGCCCGGAATCCCGCGTTCCGGTCGTTTTTCGGCCCGAATTTTGGGCACACGACAGAATATTCGGATTCACTCGGGATTCCCCAAGGTCTTGCGACTGCCCTAAAAACCAAGCACAATATCTGGTAGATCACCGCTTGACAAACGAAGGACCGTCGTCCATATTTGCCCTCTGCCGTGAGCGCTCCCGGCGGGTAGATCCCAGCTGCCCGTGATGTTCGCGGAGAGACGATTTGTCAGGACCCCACGGCTGCCCATTGGCGCCGGGCGGCCCACGAGACGGAGCACGCCGGGGTCGATTTAGATGTGCGCGGCGTCGAGCGGACCCGTCAGCGCTCGTCGTGTCGCTTGACCGTTGTAAACGGCGTGGTTCCGAGGGGCACGGACCTGCCGATGCGGAGGTTGGTATGCAGAGAGGCGTGACCCAAAACGTGGCCCCAGCCGCGGCGGAGGTCAACGAGAACCGGACGCCCGACACGACGCGTCCCGGCGTTCGGCAGGGGGCGTCTTCGGCGCCCGGACTGGCGTTCCCGCGGTTCTTTACCCTCTCGGGGCGCGACCCGTTCGACGAGGTCTCGTGGGAGACGCGCACCGCGCGCATCGCCAACGACAAGGGAGACCTGGTCTTCGAGCAGCGCGACGTGGAGGTGCCGGCCTTCTGGTCGCAGCAGGCGACCAACATCGTCGTGTCGAAGTATTTCCGCGGGCCGCTGAAGCCGAAGGCGGGGGAGTTCCGCGAGACGAGCGTGCGGCAGTTGATCGGCCGCGTGGTGGACACGATCACCGAGTGGGCGAGGACCGGACACTACTTCGCCGACGAGACCGACCTGCTGGCCTTCCGGGACGACCTGAAGCACCTGCTGGTCTACCAGAAGGCGGCGTTCAACAGCCCGGTCTGGTTCAACTGCGGGATCGAAAAGCGCCCGCAGTGTTCGGCCTGCTTCATCAACTCGGTGGACGACACGCTGGAGTCGATCCTGACGCTGGCGAAGACCGAGGGGATGCTGTTCAAGTTCGGATCGGGCACGGGGACCAACCTGTCCTCGCTCCGCTCCTCGCGCGAGTCGCTGGCCGGCGGCGGCACGGCGTCGGGCCCCGTCTCGTTCATGAAGGGCTACGACGCNNCTGGGCGCTCATCGACGCCGGCTACGACGGGTCGTTCAACGGGCCGGCTTACGCTTCGGTGTTCTTCCAGAACTCGAACAACAGCGTGCGCGTGCCCGACGACTTCATGCGCGCCGTGCTCGACAACGGGACGTGGCAGACGCGGGCCGTGACCGACGGCCGGCCGATGGACACGCACCGGGCGCAGGCCTTGATGCAGATGATCGCCGAGGCGACGCACGTCTGCGGCGACCCGGGGATGCAGTTCGACACGACGATCAACGAGTGGCACACCTGCCCGGTCTCGGATCGGATTAACGCGTCCAATCCGTGCTCGGAGTACATGTTCCTCGACGACTCGGCGTGCAACCTGGCGTCGATCAACCTGATGAAGTTCGTCGACGCGCGCGGCGAGTTCGACGTCGCCGCGTTCCGCGCCGCGGTGACCACGCTCATCATCGCCCAGGAGGTCCTGGTCGACAACGCGAGCTACCCGACGCGCGCCATCGAACGCAACAGCCACGACTACCGCCCGCTCGGCCTCGGCTACGCCAACCTCGGCGCCCTGCTGATGTCGCGCGGACTGCCGTACGACGGCGCCACCGGCCGCCAGTACGCCGCCGCCATCACGGCGTTGATGACCGGCGAGGCCTACGCGACGTCGGCCCGGATCGCGCGGGACGACGGCGGGTCGTTCGTGGGCTACGCGCCGAACCGGGAGCCGTTCCTGCGCGTGATGCGCAAGCACCGTGACGCGCTGAAGGACATCAACACCGCGTTCGTCCCCGACGAACTCATCGGCGCCGCCGCCGCCGCGTGGGACGAGGCGGTGGAGCTCGGCGAGGAGTTCGGCTACCGCAACGCCCAGACGACCGTGCTCGCGCCCACCNNCATGATGGACTGCGATACGACCGGGGTCGAGCCCGACATCGCGCTCGTGAAGTACAAGAAGATGGTCGACGGCGGGCAGATGAAGATCGTCAACCAGACCATCCCCGTCGCCCTCACGCGCCTCGGCTACAGCGGGAGCCAGGTGAAGGCGATCGTCGACTATGTTGACGAGATGGAGACGATCGAGGGCGCGCCGCACCTCCGCGAGAAGGACCTGCCGGTGTTCGACTGCGCGT
>PMKG01000269.1 GCA_003157675.1 Acidobacteriota bacterium | reverse complement strand
CGCATTCCCGGCTGGGCGCGCAACGAGCCGGTCCCGAGCGACCTGTACCGGTTCCTCGATCGGGTGGCGGATCCGGTGGTCGTGAAGGTCAACGGCGCGCCGACATCGCTCACGCTCGACAAGGGATACGTGCCGATCCGCCGCACCTGGCGGCCGGGCGACGTCATCGATCTCGTCCTTCCGATGCCGATCCGTCGCGTCGTCGCAAACGACCGCGTCGAAGCCGACCGGAACCGCGTGGCCATCCAGCGCGGTCCTATCGTCTACGCCGCAGAGTGGCCCGACAGCCCGGGCGGCCACGTGCGCAACCTGGTGCTGCCCGATTCCGGGGCGCTTGCCGCCGAATTCAGGCCGGGCCTGCTCGGCGGCGTGACGGTCGTGACGGGCCGGGCGTTCGGCCTCGCGTTCGACGCGGACGGCACGCTCTCGAAGACCGCGCAGCCGTTCACGGCGATCCCCTACTACGCCTGGGCGAACCGCGGGCGCGGGGAGATGCTCGTCTGGATCCCGAGGGTCGACTCGGCGGCCCGGCCGACGCCGTGGCCGACGGTCGCGACAACGAGCACGGTGACGGTCTCCAGGAAGAGCAGCCGCAACCCGAAGATGATCAACGACGGCGAGGAGCCGGCCTCGTCGAACGATTCGGCGTCGTACTTCGACTGGTGGCCGATCAAGGGCACGAGCGAGTGGGTGGAATACGCGTTCGGCAAGCCGGCCACCGTGTCCGAGGTCGAGGTCTACTGGTTCGACGACACCGGCAGCGGCGAGGTCCGCGTCCCGGCCTCCTGGCGCGTGCTCTATCGCGACGGCGACGCGTGGAAGCCGGTGAGCGCCACGGGCCCGTACGGCGTCGAGAAGGACCGCTACAACCGCGTCCGGTTCACCCCCGTCACGACGTCCGGCCTGCGCCTCGAGCTCGCGATGCAGCCGAAGTGGTCGGCGGGCCTGCAGGAGTGGAAGGTGCGCTAGTGAAGGCGCGACCGACTCCTCCCCCCCGCCTGGTCGGCATCAAGGACATCGCCCGCGCGACCGGCGTGTCGATTGGCACCGTGGACCGCGCGCTGCACGACAAGCCGGGGATCAATCCCGGCACGCGGCGGCGGGTGCTCCAGGCAGCCGACCGTCTGGGCTACCGGCCCAACCTCGCGGCCCGCCACCTGAAGTCGCCGACGAGGCTTCGCATCTCCGTGCACCTGCCGGAGGAGATCGCGCTCTTCTGGGATTCGCTCCGCGACGGCATCCGGGAGGCGGCGGCGCCGTTCGCGCACACGCTCTCGGTCGAGTTCAGGAACAACCCGCGCCTCGGCGAAGGCGAGGTCGCGCCGCTCGAGCAGGCGCTCGAAAGCGGCGTGAACGGCCTCATTCTCGCGCCCGGCGACCCGGCGGCGCTCGGGCCGCTCATCGAGCGGGCGGCGAGCCTGGCCGTCCCGGTAGTCTGCGTGGTCACCGACGCGCCATCCTGCGAGCGCCTCACGTCGGTCTCGGCCGACCCGTTCACGGTAGGGTCGGTGGCCGGCGAACTGATTTCGCGGTTCCTGCCGGGCGGCGGCGACGTCGCGTTCTTCACCGGGTGGCTCGGCACGGAGGATCATGCCGAGAAACTCAGGGGATTCCGCTCCAGCCTGAAGGATGTCGGATGCGGCGTCGAGCTGGTGTCGGTCGTCGAGGCCCACGACGACGAGCGAGTGGGCTATCGGCGCGCGCTGGCCCTCCTCGATGCGCACGAGGACCTAAAGGGCATCTACGTCAGCACCGTCAATTCGATGCCGGTGCTGCGGGCCATCGAGCGGAAGCGCCGCGCCGGCCGGATCGCGGTCGTGACGACGGACCTCTTTCCCGCGCTGGTCCCGCGGATTCGCGCCGGACAGGTGGCCGCGACGATCTACCAGCGGCCGGTGAGCCAGGGCCGCCAGGCGCTGCAGGCCCTCTACCAGTTCCTCGCCGAGGGCACGCGGCCGCCCGGGCGGATCAAGGTCATCCCCCACGTCGTCATGCGCAGCAATCTCGACCAGGTGCTCGAGAGGATGGCGTAGGGACCGGGACCGTACGCGGCCTCGCCTCGTGCGCGGACCATCAACTCGCGCTCCGCGCGGGTCGGCGTGAACTGGACGCTGATGCCAGCTTCCGCGATCGAAAGGCTGGACAGGAGGTAGCGATTTCCGTTGCGTGTGAACTTGACGGTCGTTTCGGTCAACTTCGACTCGTCCTCGATACCGGGCTGGACGAACCGGCCCTGGCTTCCGTCCCATGCGCGCAGGAGCACGATCTTGGACCCTGAGCCGTTGCCAACCGCGAAGGAGTAGGCGCCGCTCGGGTACGACTGCCCACCCAGGGAGAACGCGAACGGGACGTTGCACGTGACGACGGTCTGCGCCTGGACCTGTGCGGCGACGCCCAGGCCGACGACAACGATGAACGCCAGCAGCAGCCGGGTGGAGAACGTTTTCATGGGACTCTCTCCTTCAGAAACTCGGGGGCGTATCGTCGGCCACTCACTCCAGCCATCCAACGCCCCTCTGTTGAATGGAACCCAACGGCCGATCATCGAGCCGCTTCTGTGAATGCCTGCCGGTTACCCCTGCAATAAACGGACCTGGTAAGTCCGTAAATCGTCCCGCCTCGGCCGACTGCCGGCCAGATGGCGAAAGTGCCACGAATTCAAAGCAAACCAGTGTGATGTGCCGCGCGGCGTGCGGCGGTTCGAGGGGGTGTGGGGCGACGTTCGAGCCTCCACGCCTGTTCGTAATCCGTAATCATCTACGTGAAGCGAATGGGGCCTGGCGAAGAAGCCTGAGCCTTGAGCCCTGAGCCTTCTCGTCTCCCCCAATCGGGTGACCCACTTCGCTTCGCCCGGGTGATGTGCGGTGCCCTGCCCGCGTCGTAGAGTGGGCGCGTGAACACTTCGATGTGCAGCGTCGAACTGGTGCGCCTGCGATACCGTCTCCTCTGGGCGCAATCGCGCTCACGGCAGGGGCGGCTGATCCTCCTCGGGCTGGCTTACCTCGTGGCCCTGGCGGCGGGCGGGGTCTTCCTGCTCGGCGGGTTCGCGGCCGGCCGGGCGGCGATCCAGCTCGGCCGGGCGGAAATGCTGACTCGCGCCGTCCTCGGCGCGATCTTCGTCTACGCGCTCGTGGCCGCGGTGATGTTGGGCGCCGGCATCCGCGACACATTCTCGGACCGGGCTCTCCGCCGATTCCCGATGTCCGGCCGGGAGCGATTCATGGCGCGCCACCTGGTCACGCTGCTGGAGCCAACGTGGGTGCTCGCCCTGGCGGTCTACGCGGGGCTGGCGATCGGCCTTCGCGGCGTCCGCGGCGGGGCGGACTGGGTGGCCTTTCCCGCGAGCCTGCTGCTCCTGGTGGTCAACTACCTCGCCGCGCGCGTGCTGGTCGCCGTGGCGGAGCGGATGCTGGCAACGCGCGTTGGCACGTTCGTCCTGGTGACGCTGGCCGGAGCCCTTCCGATTGCGGCGATCGGGTCCTTTGACATGGTGAGGGCGCTCGCCGCTCGCGGCCATTGGCTGATCCGCGCCGGACAGGCGCTCGTCACCGCGCTCCCCCCGGCGCTCGCCGCACCCGCGCTTGCCGGCGCGCCGTCCCTCCGTGCCGGCTGGTCGCTCCTCCTGCTCCTGCTGTGGGCAGCGGTGATCGGATGGATGCTCGCGGTGCTGGAGGCAAGACCGGTTCGACGCGCCGGCGGCGGGGCGCGGGTTCCCGTCGGCTGGGGCAACCTCTACGACCGTGCGGCCGCGCTCTTCGGTCCCCGGCTTGGACCGCTCGTCGGTAAAATGATCCGGTACTACGCCCGAAGCCCGCACGTTCGATACAACGCGCCGATCCTCGTGCTGGCCATCGTGCAGTTGCTGGTGAGCACGCACCTGCCGACACATGCCATCGCGCTCGCGGGCGCGCTGCTGGTCGGGCTGGGCACCGGTGGGTTCTCGTCGAACGTCTTCGGCTTCGACGGGAGCGGCTTTCGACGCTACGCGCTCCTTCCGGTCTCGCCCCTGCAGGTTGTCGGGGCGGCAGCGATCGCCGCGCTGCTGCCCGGCGTGGTGCTGTTGCCGATCGTCGTCCTGACGCTGGGAGCCGCCGCTCACGGCTTCGCCGATCCGCGCATGCTCGCACTCGTCGCTGGCGCCGGGATCACGGGACTGCTGTTGTGCCAGGCAGTCGGCCAGTGGACGAGCATCCTGGCGCCGCGCCCGATGCTGTTCCATGTCGTCTGGGGCCAGCCGCTGTCGCTCGGAGCCAACGCCATGACGCTCGGGGCGATCGGCGTCTTCTTCGTCGTGACCTGGCGGCTCTCGCGCGTGGCGCCCGGCACGGTCACCGATCGCTGGTGGCTCGTCCTGCCCGTCGTCGCCGCCGCCGCCGTCTCCTACGTACTCACGGTGTGGGCCGGCGCGAAGGTGCTGGGTTCGCGCAGCGAGCGCCTCATCCACTGCGTGGAAGGGCTTGGGTAACGTATGCAGGTCGCCGTCGAGATTTTCCACCTCACCAAGGCATACGACGGTGTCACCGCGGTCGAGGACCTGTCGCTGTCGGTCCCGAGCGGCTGCCTGTTCGGCTTCCTGGGCCCCAACAGCGCGGGGAAGAGCACGACGCTCGGGTGCCTGACCGGCGTGCTGGACCCGAGCGGCGGCGAGGTCAAGCTGCTCGGTCAGCCGATGGGCCGGGACGCGGTGGCGAACAAGCGCCACATCGGCGTGATGCCGGAAACGCTCGCCCTCTTCGACGCGCTCTACGCGCAGGAGTTCCTCGCGTTCCACGGGCGCATGTTCGGCCTGGCCGAGGCGGACGTCCGGCGGCGGGTGGGCGAGCTGCTCGAGGTCCTCGAACTGGACAGCGAGGGAAGGAAGCCGCTGGCGGAGTTCAGCGCGGGGATGCGCAAGCGGGTGGCGTTTGCCGCGGCCATCCTGCACACGCCTGACATCCTCTTCCTCGACGAACCGTTCGAATCGATCGACCCAGCCGGCGTGGCCGTGATGAAACAGTGGCTCCGCACCATCGTCGCGCAGGGGCGCACCGTCTTTATGACCTCGCACGTGCTCGACACCGTCGAGCGGCTGTGCGACCGCGTGGCGATCATCAGGAGCCCGGGCCGGCTGGTCTGGGAAGGCGACATTTCGTCGCTCGCGACCGGGAACTCGATCGACGCGGGCGGCCACGCCTGCCCGACCCTCGAAGAGCTCTATCTCCACGTCGCCGGTAAGCGCTTCACTCGAGAGACGTCGATGGAGTGGGTCTGAACGACGAAGACGTCGGCGTAAGCCGCGGGCCCGCGTCCCGTTCTCCCCCGATCGAGTGATCGTGATCGCGAATCGCAGGTGATGTGCAATGCTATGCCCGCCTCGTAGAGTTGGGGCCATGAACACCGACACTAATATCGCCCCCGTCGATACGCGGCTGG
>PMKG01000002.1 GCA_003157675.1 Acidobacteriota bacterium | reverse complement strand
GCGACCAGAAAGAGCGCTCGCAAAGCGCGCTGAGAGAGCATGACATCCGGGGCCGAACCGAGAAGTTCTTGGAGCCGACGCCCGGAATCGAACCGGGGACCCCATCATTACGAGTGCTGCGCGTCGCCTGAGCATGGTTGACCATGACGACGCAAAAATGGACGCTATGCAGGACATTCTCAAAACCGCGCTCGCGGTCGTCGCGGAAAAGTAACAGACGAATAACAGACGGCGGCCCATTTGGCGCCCGCCCGGACACCGCTTGACGCCCCCGCCGATGGTGGTAGTCTGACGGTGTCAAGGTAGCGTCGAAAGAGGGTGTTCCCCGCAGTTAGGCTATCCCGCCTCAGGACCCGGTGGTCTTCAAGGTATACTTCCCGTGGCCGGGCGGCCACGACGCTGCCTTGACAACATCGCCCTCTGGCCGGCCGGCCGCCCCTCCAGATGCTGCCCCCTCAGACGCAGGGAGGCCAGCATGCCCAAAGTCAGTGAAGCATCCGAGACTTTCACCCTGATCGCCCACCGCCCGGCGCTCGACGGCGGTCCCGAGGCGATCGTCGTGAGACGCGCCTACCGCTCGCCGTCGATGCCCGCCCCGGGTTTCCACTACGACGTCTACGTGCGTTCCGAGGTGCTCGACGGCAAGCGGGCCGTTCAGGACGCTCGCCGTCGCGCTAACCATTGGACGCTGACGCCATGAGAGCCGACAAGCTGGCCGGCCTCGGCTCCCTGCTCGCCCTGACGATCGTCGGCGCGCTGGCGACCGCCGCTGAGCTCTGCGACGGCAACCTGCGAGTCCTTGCGCTCATGGCGATCGCGCTGTCGGCTGCGATCGTGCTGACGGCCTGCGAGGTGTCGCGATGAATTGCGACGAAGTCGGCCGCCTGGGAGTGATCACCATCATGGCCGTCGGAGAGCTCGCCTTTGGTGCGGCCATGATGGTTTGCGTCGCCGCCGTGCTGCCGCTGTACGCGGTGCGCTGGGGATGGCACCGACTAGGCGAGCCGCGGCCATGATCGCCCTCCTCGTCATCACGTTCTTTCTGGGGGTGTTCGTCGGGGTGTTCATCATGGGCCTGGCGAGCATGGCCCGTCAGGCAGACCCCCGCGAGCCCCTCTGCGACAACTGCATCTTCGCGGACAACTCCGCGGACAAACGAGAGGAGACACGATGAGCGGTGAGCGAGACCGACCTTTGCGCACTCTGCCGACCGTGCTGAACGTGAGCGAGCTATGCCAGGCGCTCAGGGTTGGGGATGACGTCGTGCGGAGCCTCGTGGCCGCCGGTCGTCTGCGACGGCTGGCGTACTCGAGGAACATCCTGGTGAGCCGCGACGAGGTGTGGAGATTTCTGCGTGAAGCCACCGTCGAGCCGCCGGCTACCGCGCCGATCGCCAAGCCGCCGGCCGACGATGATGGCATGGCGCCGCCGCGCCAGGCGCCCCACCGAAAAGGGACCAGGTGGCCGCTGGACGCGCAAGGAGGTGAGAGCGACCTGAGCTGAGCCGCTTTGTATCCGCCGACAAGACAAGGGGGAACGTGATGATCCTGACCTACCAAACCGAGACGAAGCGCGAAGAGAGCTGGACAGAGGGCTACTGGGAGCGCCTCATCGCGTCGCCCAGCACGCATCGGCTGGACCTGGCCATCCGGCCCGTCGGTGAGGCTTTTCACGGCCGGCGCCTGGCCCTGGTCGAGGTGCCGGGCGGCGACAACTTCGTGGACGTCGTGCCGCCCACGAAGGCAGAGTACCTGCGGGTGCGCGCGGCGATCTCCAGCGGAGCGATCGCGACGCCCTGGCGGCGCACGCGGGGCGGCTTCGGCACGTGGGCCTACTACCGCGACACGGTGACGCTGTTGCGCGAGGTCGTCGAGCATCTCGGCTGGACGCTCGACGACGAGGAGACGGCACTGCTCGACTCCCTGGCAGGCTACGCGCCCGGGTCGCGCGCCAGGCTCCGAATGAGAGCGAACGGCCGGCCGTCGCCATGTATCGGGAGTGCATTTCATACCGGACCTATACAAACCACGCTCACGCCGGCTAGGGAGGCGTCGGCCGACACCCGGCGGTGACTCCCCGCACTGAGACCTGAGCCGCACCAGGAGGCCGCTCAGGCGCTCAGGCGCGGCTACAGCCACCACATACCGAGGGGCCGCTGTCCAGGCCGACAGCGGCCCCTCGGCGTCCCCTGGCCGCCCTGGCGCAGGGATCCGTCTGACCGGCGCGCTACGCTGGCCGCGAGACGAGGTCGCCCGGAAAGCCGACCTCGTCTTTGCTTTTCAGGGGAACAAGTAGTTTCTGCCCCATCGCAGCTGCGGCCAGCGAGCTCGAGGGCACGGGCGCAACCTCGAGTCGCCGGCCTGCCTGTGCGGCGACCAGGCGCGCGGTCTCCGCTTTGTACAGCTCGGTGTTGCGGCGCAGCGTGCATGTACGACATTGACCGCTGACAGACGACGCCCTGACTGGACGCAGACCGCACGCCGGGCAAAGAGGCGGCTTCGTGCGCAGGGAGATCCCGAAACGCCACGCCTGACACTTCACCGAGTCGACAGTGCGCTCGAGCATCTCGGCCACGGCCATGGCGCCCAGATCGTTGTTGCTTGCCAAAATGTGAACCTCACGGGACGACCAAGGTCGCGTAAGTGTCACGGGTTTGACTCATCTTTTGACGCCGCCAGCATCGGCGCCGAGCATACCACTTCACGCCGGCGGCCTGAGTCATCTTGCCGCGCGGGGCCCGAGCTCACGACCCCGCGCGGCCTTGTTGGCGCGCCGGCCCGGGCGCTCACT
>PMKG01000438.1 GCA_003157675.1 Acidobacteriota bacterium | reverse complement strand
GCGGTTGGCGATCGGGGCGTAGATGTCGATCGTCTCCTGCGCGATCCGCTGCCGCCTGTCGTCGGTCAGGAACTTGAGCGTCCGCATGTTGTGCAGGCGGTCGGCGAGCTTGACGAGGATGACGCGGATGTCGTCGACCATCGCCAGCAGCATCTTGCGGAAGTTCTCGGCCTGCCGTTCCTCGGTCGACGCGAAGGTGATGGCGCCGATCTTGGTGACGCCTTCGACGACGTGGGCGACCTCGTGGCCGAACGTCCGGTCGAGATGCTCGGTAGTGGTCAGCGTGTCCTCGACGACGTCGTGGAGCAGACCGGCGGCGATCGTCACCGCGTCCATCTTCATGTCGGTGAGGATCGTGGCGACCTCGAGCGGGTGGACGAGGTAGGGCTCGCCCGAGTGGCGCACTTGTCCCTTGTGCTCCAGGGCCGAGAACACGTACGCTCGGCGGAGCAGTTCGAAGTCGGCGTCCGGGTTGTACTCCCGGACCTTTTCCAGCAAATCCTCGAAACGGATCACGTGGGCGCGGTGTCTAATCGATAAGGTGGTGTCCGCGGTTCCCATCATAGGGGCGGCCACAGGGGGGGTCAAGTTCCCGAACCGCGGTAAAGCCCGGCGCGTCGCTTGACTTGTCAATTTTGCGTTCACTATACTGGCCGGACTACCCGGGCCCTCTGCCGGAGCCGGGCGACACACTTGTCACACGAATTAACCTCTCTTCGCGATCATCATCCGAGACCGTAGAAGACCGCTCTCCCGCGGTTCGGGGGCAAGGGGGATGCAATGCAGAGGCGGTTCACGGCGGCATCGCTGGTCGTTGTCCTGGCAGCCTTCAGCCTGGCGCTCGGCGGGTGCACGCAGTTCGGCGTGCTGAAGGCCCGGAAGGCGTTCAAGGAAGCCAACCTTCTCTACCAGCAACAGGACTACAAGCGCGCGGCCGACAAGTACGAGGTCGTCGTCCAGAACGACCCAAGCCTGAGCACGGCGTATTTCTACCTGGCGAACAGCTACGACAACCTGTACAAGCCGAGCCGGAAGGGCGAGGCCGAGAACGACGGGTACCTGAAGAAGGCGATCGAGAACTACCGCAAGTGCGCGGACATGGAGAAGGACGCCAAGATGAAGGACCTGTCGCTCAGGTACCTCATGGCGGCCTACGGTCCCGACAAGGCCAACGATCCCGCCCAGGCGGTGTCGATCATCGAGGACTTGATCAAGATCGACCCGACCGACGTGAACAACTACTTCATCCTGTCCAAGATGTACGAGGACGCCGGCAACTACGAGGTCGCCGAGCAGTACCTGCTCAAGGCCAAGGAGATGCGGCCGAACGACTCGGCCACCTACATGCAGCTGGCCGGGTTTTACAACCGCCAGGGCGACTTCGAGAAGACGATGCAGGCGCTGCAGGATCGGGCCGACAAGGAGCCGACCAATCCCGAGGCGTTCTACACGATCTCGTCGTACTACTGGGAGAAGGCCTATCGTGACTTCCGCCTGAAGGACGCCGACAAGCTGAAGTACATCGAGCTCGGCATTCAGGCCTCCGACAAGGCGCTTCAGCTCAAGCCGGACTACTCCGAGGCGCTGACCTACAAGAACCTCCTGCTCCGGTCCAAGGCGCTCGTCATCAAGGACCCGGCGCAGCAGCAGGCGCTCATCAAGGAAGCCGATCAGCTGCGCGACAGGGCGATCGATCTTCGCAAGAAGAAGGCCGGCGGCCAGTAGGCGGCGGCCGGATCGGTTGCTTCGCGTGTCATCCCCCGGGGCCGCTCGACCGAAAGGTCGGGCGGCCCTTTTTGTGTACACTCCGTAACCGGAACTGCTTGTCCGCCGAAGTCGCGCTAGCGACGAAGGCGGAACGATGAAGAGTCGGGGCTGACGCTCAGGAGGAGAAAGTCCATGCGGTCGACATCTGTCGTGTTCGTCGGAATGACCATGGCCGGCGTCCTGGCGCTTGCGCGCCTCGGTGGGCAATCGCGGCCCTCCTTTCCTCCGATCGACGCCGCCGCGCTCCTCGCGCACACCCGGACGCTGTCCTCCGCCGAGTTCGAGGGACGCGCGCCGGGCACGAAAGGCGAAGAACGGACGGTCGCCTACATTGCCGACGAGTTCAAGAGGTACGGCCTCGAACCGGCTGGTGCTGACGGCTCGTACTTTCAGCGGGTCCCGCTTGTCGGCATCACGCCGGATCCGCGAACCGAGCTGGTGGTCACCGGTGGCCCGTTGGCCAGCGGGCCCTTGCTCCGCCTCGCCTACAGGGACGACGTCGTCGCCTGGTCCAAGCGCATGGCGGACACCGTCAGCCTGGAGAAGTCACAGCTCGTCTTCGTCGGCTACGGCGTGCAGGCCCCCGAGTTCCAGTGGGACGACTACAAGGGGGCCGACCTGAAGGGGAAGACGCTGGTCTTCCTCATCGGCGACCCGCCCGTGCCCGACCCCGCGGACCCCGCGAAGCTGGACCCGCGCGTGTTCGGCGGCAGCGCGATGACCTACTACGGCCGCTGGACCTACAAGCTCGAGATGGCCGCAAAGATGGGCGCGGCCGGGGCGCTCATCGTCCACGAGACGGCGGAGGCCGGCTACCCCTTCAGCGTGGTGCAGGTGAAGACGGGCGAGCAGTTCGACATCGCCCGACCGGACCGCAACATGGGGCGCGTGGCCGTCGAAGGGTGGCTGTCGTTCGACGCGGCCGGCCGGCTGTTCGCGCGCACGGGGAAGGATTTCGGCGAAATGAAGCGGGCGGCGCTCCGCCGCGATTTCCGCCCCGTGCCGCTCGGCCTGTCCGCGTCGATGACGCTGAAGAACAGCGTCCGGACCATCGACTCGCGGAATGTCGTCGCGAAGCTCGCCGGGAGCGACCCGAAGGTGCGCGACGAGTGCGTGCTCTACTCCGCCCATTGGGACGCCTTCGGGATCGGCGCGCCGCTGAACGGCGACCGCGTCTACCACGGCGCTGTCGACAACGGGGTGGCGGTGGCGGGGCTGCTAGAGATCGCCCGGGCCTATGCGCAGATGCCGGTCAGGCCGCGGCGGACGCTGGTGTTCCTCTCCGTGACGGCCGAGGAGCAGCTGATGCTCGGCTCGGAGTACTACGCCGCCAACCCGCTCTTCCCGCTCGCGAGGACGCTGGCCGTCGTCAACCTCGAGATGCTCAACGTCCACGGCCGGACGCGCGACCTGACGGTCGTCGGGCTCGGCGCCTCGGACCTCGACGACATCGCCCGGGAGGTCGCCGCCGAGCAGGGGCGGCGGCTCAAGCCCGACCCGGAGCCGGAGCGCGGCATGTATTACCGGTCCGACCATTTCTCGTTCGTGCGTCGCGGCGTGCCGGCCTTCGAGCCCGACCACGGCGACGACTTCATCGGCAGGCCGGCCGACTACGGACTCCAGGTGAGGAAGGACTTCTTCAACAACGCCTACCACAAGCCGACCGACACGGTGAGGCCCGATTGGGACCTCAGCGGCGGTGTCGAGGACCTGCAGCTCTACTGGATGGTGGGCTACCGGGTCGCGCAGGGCGACAAGTACCCACAATGGAAGCCCGAAGCGGAATTTGCGATGCCGCGAGGACGTTGACGGGGGCCGAAGGCGGTGTGACACCGCCTTCAGCCCCGAGGCGTAAGGCGTAAGCCGTCGGTACAAACGAATGGACGGCCGGCACACCGGTTGCGCCAGCCGTCCGTGAGATGGTCTCTCTGCTGGCCCGGCGCGCCGTCACCGGCGCGCCCGGGTCCTTTCCCTACTGCCCGCCGCCGGTCTGGACGCCCGCGGCCGTGCGCATGCCTTCCGTGACGATTCCGACCTTCTCGACGCCCGCGCCCTTCGCGGCGTCGATGACCTCGACGATGTCGCCGTAACGGAGCGTCGGCGCGCCGATGATGAACATCGTCTTGTCCTTGCGCTGCTCGAAGATCGCCCGCAGGCGGGTTTCGAGCTCGGCCATCGTCACGTCCTGCTTGTTGACCGTGATCTTGTGGTCGGCCGAGTAGTCGACGACGATCTGGTCGGTCGGCTCCACGTTCTTGGTGGCGGCCTTCGTCTCGAGCGGAAGGTTGATGTCGATCCCCTTCTGGCTCAGCGGCAGCGCGGCGAGGAAGATGACGAGCAGAACCAAGAGCACGTCGATCAGCGGGGTGACGTTCATGTCCGCACTGGCGTGCGGCACTTCACCCTTGACGTTCTTCTCGGCTCCGTGGTGCATGTGTACGTGCGCCATGTTAGCGTCCCCCTCCCGAGCCCTGGCCCATCTTGCGCTCGGTGATCAGACCGACGTTCTCGATCTGAGCGGCCCGAAGCTTGTCCATGGCGGCCATAATCGAACCGTATGGCGCGTCCACGTCAGCCTTGATGAGCACGATCTTCTCTTTCTTGGACTCGAGGGCCTCGGTGACCTTCTGGGTCAGATCGTCCTCACGAATCCTGACGGAGTTCAGGAAGAACTGCTTATTGGCGTCAATGGCGACGACGGTCTGCTCCTGCGTCTCGGGCTTGTCGGCCGAGTTGGACGCCTGAGGCAGTTTGACGTCGACGCCTTTCTGAAGCATCGGCGCGATGAGCATCATGATGATCAGAAGCACCAGCATGACGTCGACGAGCNNGACGAGCGGCGTCACGTTGATGTCCGCCTTCAATCCGCCCTTTGCGCCGCCAACATCCATTGACATTGTGACGATCTCCTAACAAAACTATCCAGGCTGACGCGTGCGAACCGACCCACGGGAGCGAGGCTCCGGGCAGGGCTCGCACCCTGCCCGCGGCCGTCTGGAACCGTGGAACCGGGGCCGATCGACTACGACTTCTTGATGAAGAAGTCCACCATCTCCGACGAGGAGTTGTCCATCTCCACGTTGAAGTACTCGATGCGGCTGGTGAGGTAGTTGTAGAACCACACC